>JAKPMW010000438.1 GCA_029548715.1 Spirochaetota bacterium
GTCTTTTCTCCCATCCAGAGATTGTGTTCGGGCTTGAAGCGCAGGCTCCAGGCCGGCAGTCCGCCATCTTCGAAGGCGGCCACGGCGTAGCGCACCTCGGGGCGGGCAGCCAGCTCGAGCAGGCTCCGGGCCGCGGCCTGGGTGGCCTCGTCCCGCTCGAGTCCGGCAATTTCGCTGATAAAGCTCTTGGTTGCCGCCAGCGCATGGGGGTCAGCACGCATGATGGTGCGCATGAACGCCCGGGTTTCCTTTTCAAGGGCATCCGTCGCAAAGACCTCATCCACCAGGCCGATCTCACGTGCACCTTCCGCGCCCAGTGTCCGGGCCGTCATCGTCAGCCAGGATGCGCGACGTTCGCCGATGCGCTCGATCAAAAAGGGGAGCACATTGGCCGGAATCAGGCCAAGGAGGACCTCAGACAACTGAAACTGGGAGCGCTCGGACGCGATCACGATATCTGCCGCTGCTATCAACCCGATCCCGCCGGCCTTGACGTCGCCGTCAACCAGGGCAATCACCGGCTTGGACGAGACCCGCATCCGGGTGAGCAGGCCCGAGTAGGCCTTGACGGCCTCTTCGGCACTCAGTCCGCCGGCCTCTGTTCCCAGAAAAAAGGAAAAATCCATCCCGAGGCAAAAGCGCACGCCGTCCGAACGCAGCACAATGGCGCGCACAGCCTCGGACGCCTCCGCCCTGCCAAAGGCCTCATGCAGGGCGGCAAGGCGGGCCGCATTGATCCTGTTTCCACGGGCACTGTCCGCCAGGGTCACCAGGGCCAGCCCGGCATCCTCGACGTAGTGCACGCGCACGTCTTCCTGTTCAGCTCCACTCATAGCGGCGGTAATAGTCCTTTACCTCTTTGAGGACGAGGTATCCCTTGCCCTCATAGTGCTCTTTGTACCAGTTGTCCGCAACCGAAAAATCCGGGACAAAGTCGGGGTTTTCGATATACTCCTCGCGCAGGTTTTCGATCCGCTCGTACTCGGCGACCGAAACCTGACGCCGGGCATCCATGGCCTGGGCGATCCCCATCTTGAGGATGGCATCCTTGGCCCCGGGCAGGACAATCCCGCTGTAAAACTCGCCCATAAAGCCGGACCCGTAGGAGAAAAATCCGATCCGGTCGCCGTCCTTGACGGGTGCACTGGCCAGGAGGCCGCAGAGCCCGACAAAATTGCTCCCGCCGTAGGTTGAGCCCACCCGCTTGGCAAAGTGGAGCGAGGGAAGCACCTTGCGCTCAAAGCTCTCCTCGATTTCGGACTTCTTGCGCAGGCCACTGACCTTGCAGACCACGCGGTGACCAAGCAGGGCCATCCCGGGGAAGGGCATGTGGTAGATGTTCCAGTTAAAATACTTGTCGAAATCGATCGGCCCGTCAAGCTGCTCGAGGTACTGCATGTATGCACCCTCGACTGCCTCCTGATAGCTGTAGAGACTGACCTCGTTATTCCCCATCTCGGCCTTTGCCGTCGGGCGGAAGGTGTCATAGACATCGTTGGAGTACGAACCCTTTTTCATGGTCTCATACTCGACGATTTTGGGTGTTTCACTGACCAGGATGGCAGCCGCCGAACCACCCAGAACGAACTCGTGATCCTTGCCAAGGTGCTTGCGCGAAAAGTCGGCCGCAATCACGAGGGCTTTTTTTCCTTTATTGAGTCCGGAAGCGATCCAGTTGACAGCGGTATCCAGTGCGGCCACCCCGCTGTAGCAGGCGTGCTTGGTTTCGTAGCTGCGGATGGTATTGGGCAGACCCAGGGCGCTCTGGATATTGGTCGAGATGGGCTTGCCAAAATCGACGGAGCCCTCGGTCCCGACGATGATCATCCCGATGGACTTTTTGTCCTCCTCGGTCAGCATCGCTCTGGCGGCATTGGCCCCCATGGTGACGGTATCCTCGTAGGGAGGATTGAGCGAGCGCGTATTGATGTGGAAATCACGCAACACCCGCTCAGGATCGCGCCCCCTGGCCAGAGCCAGCTCCTGCTGGTCAAGACAGAGCGAGCTGCCGTAAATGTTGATCTTTTCGATACCTACCCTGTTCATTGGTTCCCCCGATTATGGTTTTGGGATAGTCTGGACAACCCGCGCCCTTAGGGGGCGTAGGTCAGT
>JAKPMW010000444.1 GCA_029548715.1 Spirochaetota bacterium
GTTGGGGTCGATACACTCCCGTCCCTTCCGAAGGACAATTCGGATCGCAACAGGACATCACCCTTTGCGTTTACCGGAAACAAGTTCGAGTTCCGCATGGTTGGTTCTTCGGCATCCATTGCCGGTCCAAATGTTGCGATCAATACCATTGTGGCAGAGACCCTTGACGAGATTGCGAGCCGGCTCGAGAGGGCTGCAGACAAGACAGCCGAGTCCCAGACGATCATCCGCGAGATTGCCACAGAGCATGCCCGTGTCATTTTTAACGGAAACGGGTATTCCCGGGAATGGGTCGACGAAGCCAGGAGGCGCGGGCTTCCCAATACCGGAAACACAGTGGATGCGTTAAAGGCCTTTGTCACCGAGCGTTCTCTCGCCTTGTTTGAGAAGTATGCCGTCCTGACCCGCGAAGAGCTGCATTCGCGCTACGAAATCTATGTCGAACAGTACGCCAAGCAGATAAACATCGAGGGACGAACGGCTGTAAATATGTGCCGGAAGCAATACATCCCGGCCGTCATCGAGTTTGTAAACGGTCTGGCCGAAACCGTGGCCAGGATCAAGCATGCGGGTGCGTTTGATGCGAGCGTCAGCGAGGCCCTGCTCGGGAAGGCTTTGGCAAAGCTCTCTTCAGTGGATGTCAATCTGGTCCTGCTTGAAAAGGCCCTTGACAAAGCCGCTTCTGAAGAGGATGTGACGAAAAAAGCCGAGATCTGTCGTGATGAGGTTGTCACAGCCCTTGCAGGTTTGCGGACGGATGTAGACGCACTGGAGACGATAATGCCCCGGGATCTTTGGCCTGTCCCTTCGTACGAAGACATCCTGTTCAAACTGTGACGCTGATATTTCTCAGACTGGCACCGGGTGCGGATTCAGGTAATCTGCCCCGGTGTTTTTTTGTGCGACGCATCAGGCAATGTGGTGCGCTTTTCAGGAAACGCCGATCGGATTGATTCGCATGGTCAGGGTCATGATGGTTTCATCTGCCGGTTTTTCTTCCCGTGTCTGGACAAAGACATCGATACCCTGGCGGCGGCATTCGTTTTTCAGGTATGCTGTATAGATCAGGCCCAGGCCGGATCCGAGTTGCCTGTCGTCCTGTGGTGGCTGCCAGAACTCACCCAGATGTTTTTCCCTTGTGCTCGTATTGATTTTTGTCTCGATATTCTTTCTGACCCAGTCCCCGATCAGTCCCTTGTTGACAAGACGGATGCGGACAACCGCCAGGTCGGCGATGCTGGAAGGGTCAGTCCCTCTTCCGTGCCTTGAGCGGCCGAATTTCCAGTTGATTCTCAGCGTGATGTTCTGCTTTTCAGCCAGCTCAGTCAGGATTTCGCGGTATTGCATATCCTCAAGAAGGGCCTGATCCACGGTTGAAAAATGGTGCGGCTGGCCTGTGCGGGCCTCATACTCCTGGCTCCAGAGCGTAAAAGCGTGCTTCAGGTTTATTTTCTCGGCGTTTTGCACCCATTCAAGAAATGCAGCCGAAAGATAGTCGCTGATTCTGCTGCGGTTGATGTATTCACCGACAAGGGTCAGGATGCATTCTGTTATTCCTGGACGGTCTTCCTTGCGTTCGGCCAGGGCGCGCCAGACCCGTACCGGAATCATGTCGATCAGTTTGACTGTTATTGAGGCAATGGACTTTTTCCGGTACACGGGATCTTTTTCGGCCGACAGGCGTTCCCTGGCCTGAATCTCCCTGGTCATGCCAAACAGTTCGAGTCTCAGGGCACGCTGCTGATCCCGCTCCCTTTCAATCCAGATTCGATCCGTTGCGGGATCTTCCGTCATGATGTGAATTCCCCGACTGTCCAGGAGCTCGGCAAGATTGACAGGGAAAAGGCGGTAGAGCAGGGAATAGACAATGAGCTTGGTGATATCGGTTATTTCATGTCGTTTTGAGACCAGCTCTGCCCGTGTCAGCTCAATCTGGTTGACGCGGCTGTTGATGATAAATGACTTGAGTGTGCTGGCCAGAAGTCGTTCGCCACTGATGGCCGGAATCTCGTTGCCTGCAGCATCGGGGACGATGGTTATCCGGGATTTGTCCTGCATGGCGTGTTCCCCGAGGTCGGTGAGGAAAAGCCGGACGGGGAGGTTGATCCACGAGCCACTTC
>JAKPMW010000398.1 GCA_029548715.1 Spirochaetota bacterium
CATCAGTCTTCTGGTCATCCCACACATCAACCGTGCACAAAGTCCTCAAGACGATGCCGACGGGAGGGGTGCTTGAGGCGCTTGATGGCCTTCTTCTCGATCTGGCGGATGCGCTCCTTTGTCAGACCGAACATCTTGCCAAGCTCCTTGAGCGACATCGGGCGAACCCCTTCAAGGCCGAAGCGATACTTGATGACCTCGCGCTCATTCTCGGACAGGGTCTCCAAGGTCTTGCGGATGGTCTCCTTGAGATCCTTCATGATCAGATCCTGCTCCGGCTCATGCCCGTTGGCATCTTCGATCAGATCCGAGAGCTTTCCGTCACGGTCGCTTGTCCCGAGGGGGGATTCGATCGAAACGTACTGCTTCGAGGCATTGAGGATATCCTTGACATCGTTTTTCTTCATGTCGAGGATCTCGGCGATCTCGATTGCCGTCGGATTGTCCCCGTTTTTCTGGGAGAACTCGCGCTTGATCTTTTCGATCTGGAGAAGCTCATTTGCCCTGTTGAGGGGAAGACGGATCAGACGGGCCTTTTCCGAAAGCGCCTTGAGAATCGACTGGCGGATCCACCAGACTGCATACGAAATAAAGTGGTAGCCCTTTGTATAGTCAAAGCGCTCGGCCGCGATGATCAGGCCCAGGTTCCCTTCGTTGATCAGGTCGATCAAGGGGAGACCGTTATTGCGATACTTTTTGGCGATATTGACCACAAAGCGCAGGTTTGACTTGATGAGCTGTTCCTTGGCCTTCATATCACCGCCAGCCATGCGCTTGGCAAGGCTGACTTCCTGCTCGCGGGTCAGCAGCGGGATTTTGTCAATCTCGTTGAGATAGATCGAGAGAGGGCCGGAGGAAAATTCATCCCTGTTGCTTTCCTTGATGTATGAGCTTACTTTGTCGAGTCCGTTATCCAGCATGGCTTCCATGATCTCTCTCCTTACGATGTTGTTGCCTTTTGTCTGCTTTTCCGTATCTTTTATGCCCACTAGTGTTTGCAGGTTTTATGCCATTATCCAATCGGCAACAAAAAAAATAACTATTTTTTTACTACATATATTGCAATAAGTTGTGAATTAAAGTTTCTCTTTGCAAGGGCGCACTTTTTCCCGTCGACACACTTCCCATCTCTCTGTTGTGTCATTTTGACGCATCAAGTTGCTCAGCGCAAAATTCTGTGTCACTCTGACACAGAATAGCCGTATTCCTCGAGTTTCCTGTGGAGCGTTTTGCGCCCAATCCCGAGGACCTCGGCGGCCCGGCTCTTGTTCCCGTTGACCCAGGCCAGATTGGCCAAAATAATCTCTTTTTCGTATTCTTCGAGTTTCTTGCCGGCTGGAAGGGTGATTGTGTCCGGCTGCTTTTCATCACGAATGTATTCAGGCAGATCGGCATACTGGATGACCGGCCCCTTGCTCATGACGACCAGGTTTTCCATGAGGTTCTTCATCTCGCGGACGTTCCCGCCCCAGCGGTACTGCTCAAGCGCCGCCATCGCCCTCCGGTCGATTTTTTTCTCCATGGTGCCATTCTCCCGGCAAAACTCCTTGAGGAAGGAGGTCACAAGGAGGGGAATGTCACTGCGGCGCTCCCGGATGGGCGGAACATGGATGTGGACAACCTTGAGACGGTAGTACAAATCCTCGCGAAAGGTCCCCTCCTGGACCATGCGGTAGAGATCCCGGTTGGTCGCGGTCACCAGACGGACATCGACCGAGATGGTCTCCTCCCCGCCAACACGCTCGAACTTTTTTTCCTGAAGCACCCGCAAGAGCTTGACCTGGATGGCTGCATCAATCTCGCCGATCTCGTCCAGAAACAGCGTCCCCTGATTGGCCAGCTCAAAGCGCCCCCGATGCAACCGGCTGGCCCCGGTAAACGCGCCCTTCTCGTGTCCAAAAAGTTCGCTCTCGAGCAGTCCCGGCGCCAGGGCCGAGCAATGCACCTTGACAAAGGGGTGCCTGGCCCGTTCCGAAAGCAGATGCACGGCATTGGCTATCAATTCCTTGCCGGTCCCGGATTCACCCGTAATCAGGACGTTGGCCTTGGTCGGGGCAACCGTTCGCACCTGGTCAAAAACCCGCTCCATCTCGGGACTGTGGCCAACAATGTTTGTCAGACCAAACCGGTTTTGCAGCTGGATATGAAGGTTTTCATTTTCCTTTTCGAGGGCCCGCACCGAAAGGGCCCGTTGCACGAGGAGGGCCAGCTCCTTGAGATCGACCGGCTTGGTCCGATACTCATAGGCCCCCTTGCGCATGCACTCGACGGCATTCTCAACCGAACCATGTGCCGTCAGCACGATAATGGGCATCCCGGTATTGATCTTGAGGGCCTCTTCAATCAAGGTCTCCCCGCTCATTCCGGGCATTCGCAGGTCGGTAATCACCACATCGATATCGCCACCACGGACAGCGGCCAGTCCCTGATTTCCGTCCTCAGCCAGTGAAACCGCATATCCCTCGCCCCGGAAAAATTCTCCAATTCCCTCGCGAATGTGCTGTTCGTCGTCCACAACCAGGATGCGTGGTGGCATGTGCGTCTTTCCTCAATAGATATCTGCCAAAGCAGACCAGATCTGTGTCATTTTAACACAGCCGAAATTTCCCTGCAAGACAGATTGACACAGTTTTTTTCTTTTTCTGCGAACATCGGCCTCTCAGGCATGTGTCATTTCGACCGACACTCCCCGGATTCGACACCTCATGCCCTCCGGATATGCCATATCAGGACAGATCCCGCTCTCCGGGGGAAGGGGGCTTCCCGTGTGGAGCCGCCAGCAATCCGGGTGGTTTTTTTCCCGCCGGAAGCAAGACCGTAAATGTCGATCCTTGCCCGGGAACACTGTCAACATGGATCTCGCCTCCATGCTCACGGATAATCCGCCAGACAATGGTCAGCCCGAGTCCTGTTCCGAATTCCTTGCTGGTATGGTAGGGTTCAAAAATGGCCCCCAGGCGTTCCTTTTCGATTCCGGCTCCGGTATCCTCGACACTCAGGGCAACCATCTCATCCTGACGGCGAACCGAAAGGGTAATCCGGCCGCCAGATTCCGTCGCTTCCTGGGCATTCTTGACAAGATTGAGAAGGGCCTGGCGAAGAAGTCCTGTATCGGCAAGAATCTTGGGCAGCCCGGGCGATGTCCGCACCTCAAGAACAATTCCGGAATCGTCGAGAGCCGGGCCAATAAAGCCTGCAAGACCGGATACAAGCTCGGCGGGAGCGACCAGTTCGGGCCGAAGCCGGATCGGACGGACAGCACTGAGAAAATCGACCACGATGGTGTTCAGCCGGGCCACTTCATCGCGCAGGATTGCCAGATAGCGCTTCCCGTCCCGTTCGAGCCGTTCCGGACGGCCAGCCTCGATCACCTGCTGCAACAGCTGAAGATGAATATCGATCGCTCCAAGGGGGTTTTTGATCTCGTGCGCAACTCCGGCTGTGAGGGAAGACAGGGCCGACATGCTTTCGGCCTGCCGCAGACGCTGCTGTTCCTTTTTTTCGCGGGTAATATCCATAAAGATGATCACATGTCCCTGGATGCTCCCGCTCCTGCGCAGGGGATGGATATTGACATTGAGAATCCGGTCCGAGGGAATGTACAGGCTCACCTCCCGGTTTCTGATCCGCTCGTTCCCATAAATGGCCTTTTGAACAAGATTGTAGAAATCGATGCTGTCGATGCAGTCAAGCACCGGCTTCCCGTCCATATTTCCCGTCCGCTTGCCCAGCAGCATGCAGGCAGTCGCATTGGCATACTGCACCAGCCCGCCCTGATCGGTTATCAGGACGCCTTCGTTCATGCTGTCGAAAATGATCTGGAAAAAATCCCGCTCCTCGGCCAGACTGCGCACAAATTCCCGCAACGTCTCATGATCCAGCCGGTCGATCTTGCCGGCGACCTTGCGGATAAATGAGGGTGAAAGCATCAGCGGGCGTCCTGTTCTTCAAGCCAGAAAGCAAGCACGAGGGAGACGATTCCCTGGGCTGCCGAAAGGTTGTTCCGCGTCAGGCCCTCTGCCAGCCTGCAAACCTCCCTGTGGATACGGCGCAGGAAAACCGGCTGAAAGTGCGAAAGTGCCATGGCATGCACCGTATCACGCCCATACCCGGTCTCGGCCGCAAGCAGGGCAGCAGTTACAAGGTCTGCCAGCGCCTGAAGAAACACCTGCGCCTCATCCCGTTTTTCAAGGTCTTTGGCAAACTCAAACAGGGCCGGGTTACGGTCTGCAGTGCGCACAAGTTCGAGAAAATGCAACAGATCCGCTTGCACAGCCCGTGCCGTATCCCCCTGGGCCTCAAGGTAGCTCCAGAGGTCGGCAAACCCGTCCGCCTCCCCCGCATCACTGCAGCCATAGACATCCCTGGCTATGGCCTGCATCAGCCCGGCCCCCGGCCGGCGGAAGGGCAGAATGGCCGCTCGTGAACGGATTGTAGGCAAAACAGTGTCCAGCCCGGGGCAGGTCATGATGATCATGGTACCGGCCGGTGGCTCTTCGAGAGTCTTGAGAAAGGCGTTTACCCCTTCAACCCGAAATGTATGGATCCCCTCGATCAGCACAACCCGCCGATCTCCAAGCAGGGGACGTCGCGACAGCATCCTGATTATTTCCTGGATACCGGCCATGGGCAGCATGCTGTGCTGGACGCCACTGTCAATCTCGACAATCTCTTCAATCACACCACGCAATACATCCGCAAGCGCACCGGGATCCTTGCCCGGTGCGTCGGCCAGGGAGCGTTCGAGCCAGGGCACCCGTCCCTGATCTTCATCATCGGATTTGGACGATTCGCCGCCCCCATCCCTGGCCCTGAAAAATCCGCCATTGACCCTGTTGGCAACCCTGTAGAGCAACCGGCGAACAGCCCCAATGACCAGGAGCTGACCCGCGGAACTGCCAACCGCACGAGGAATAATCGCCAAGAGGGCGCGGGCCTCAGGAGTAATGTCACGGGAAGAAAACACGAGCACATCGGGGTAGCGCAGGGTACCCGTCTCACGGCAGGCGATACAGGTCCCACAGGGGCGTGCGTCCGGTTCAGGCGCATGACAGAGAAAGCGCCGGGCCATTTCAAGGGCCAACGTCAGTTTGCCCGAACCAGGTGCACCGGCAAGCAAAACACCATGAGGAACACGACCACTGGCAAAAACCCGCGCCACCCACTCCCTGTGCTTGTCCAGCGATCCCGCATGCCCTTCAGCCATTGGCCTTACCGCCTCCATCAACGCATCACAACTCAGTCTTGACTGACACCCACAATCTACCGATAAACAATACGGACTGACTCTGCTTGCGGGGTATCTGTCACTATCGTATCATGGAGAGGGAAATGCCATGCCGGCTGTCATCCTGAAACAGCGACCTGCCCAAAAGGAACGCCCTGCGATGGAAGCACGTACCGTCAACCCGTTTATCATTGCAGCCGTCCAGATCGTACGGGAAAACACCGGTCTCTCGGTAGCCAAGGACGGTGTCTCTGTCCAGCAGGGGAAATTCACACCGGCAGGTACCGGGATGAGCCTCGACATCAGCGGCCAGATCCACGGAAAGATCGTGTATGAGTTCTCAAAGGGAGTTGCAGCACGACTCTCCCAGCGGATGGTGGAAAAACAGCTTGATCTCTCCATGCTCGAGGCCGGAGATTTTCGCAAACTCCTGCATGCCGCCCTGCTCGAACTGGGAAACCAGATCACGGCCCGGGCAATCACCCTGCTGGAGCAAAACGGGATCAATTGCACTATCTCGCCGCCCAAATTTTACCTCGGCCAGGACATGCAGCTCATTCACCCCCACCTCAGGACCATTGTCCTTGCTCTCAAGACCGAATACGGACCCTTTACCATCAATATTGCCCTCTACGCATGACCAGGGTTGCTTGTGCAGGCACCAGCGTACCGGTAATCTGCAGAAAGTGCTGTCCCGTACCTGCCACACGCCCCTCTGCACTAAAGAGCATGTACTGCAACCTGGCTGGAAACAGATTTGCGGCCTCCGCGGCAGCCTGTCCGGCCTGAGGACTGTTCCCAAAAAACCGGCGAGGGGCTCGCCCCATGCGCCTGTCATGCCCTGGCCGAAACTGACATACAAAGAGGATCGCCCAACCATGGCAGGATTGAAAGCACTTCGGCCGAAACCGCTGTTCCATAAAAACAAAAAAGCCACCCCGCGGGATGGCTTTCGGAGATCCGAAGATCGCAAGAATTACTTCTTGACCTCGTCCTTCTTCTCAACCTTTGCATCTGCCTTGACGTTGGTCTCAACCTTGGTCTCAACCTTAGCAGGAGCAGCGGCGTTGGTGTCAACAGCCTGGGCATCGCCCTTCTTGCAAGCAACAACGACGAGGCTCATGACAGCGACGAGAGCGATAGCGAAGATCTTCTTCATAGGATAATTCCTCCAATTGGATATAAGGCTTATTAAGCCGGAGAAAACATAGGCAAATTTGAACCGTGCGTCAAGAATATTTCAAAAAAATTTGTGCCGTCCACCCGGGAGCGATAAGCCGGATTCTGTCGTGGGGGATCATCTGTCTGCGTGGCGGGTCTCCCCGCTCACTGGGTGCATTCTACCCGCAGGCCATTCGGGAACGCGGCCTGCTGCTTGAACTTGCTCCATACGGGGCTTGCCGTGCCGACCCTGTTGCCAGAGCCGCGGTGGGCTCTTACCCCACCCTTTCACCCTTACCCCTGGTCGTACGACCCTGGGCGGTTTGCTTTCTGTTGCGCTTTCCGTCACCATGCACCCTCCCTTGCGGAAGAGTGCACAATGCCCGGGCGTTACCCGGCGTATTTTTGTTCCCTGGAGTCCGGACTTTCCTCGGCACCGACGCTGGAAGCGACGGTGCCGCGATCCCCTGCCCCGGAGGAACGGCACACGGTCAACATACTCCCCCACAGGACCGCATGGCAAGTGACAGGAACACGGACGCTCAGGACATCCGCTCCTCACCCGGCTCAGATGGCCCGTTGCGCGTATAGAGACTGTTCACCAAAAGACCGGCCAAACCGAGGCCACCCAATAAAAAGGCCAGGGCCAGGCGTGTGTTGTCCAAAAGAATCCAGGCAAGAATACAAAGCACAACGCCGCTCGCATAGACCACCCGCAACACGGATACCCGCCCGCGCTCAGGGGTCTCGGGCCGTTCCATACAGGGTCTGTCCCAGCCACGCTCCTTGAGGTTGGCGAGCAACCGGTCGTACTCGGCGGCATCCAGAGGGAAAACCTCCCCAGAAAAAACGTGCTGTTCGGGAAGCCGGCTGCGGACCGGTGTCTCGATATCGGCCACGACAATCCTCTGACAGATCCTGACCGCACGACAAATCCGGTACTGTTTTCCGAAACCGGCCGACCGGGCGATGCTCCCGTGTCCCGCGCAAACCTCGCTGGCCGGATGAAACTGCTCCCGCCCGGAAATGCTCGCCAAAAGA
>JAKPMW010000009.1 GCA_029548715.1 Spirochaetota bacterium
CCTTGAGGCCAAGGAGGGTCTGACTGTCGCCCGGGAAAACCAGACGCTTGCTACGATTACTTTCCAGAATTATTTCCGCATGTACACCAAGCTCTCGGGTATGACCGGTACGGCCGAGACGGAAGCAGAGGAATTCGGAAAGATCTACAGCCTGGACGTGGTCGCTATCCCGACCAACCGCAGGATCCAGCGCATTGACAACCCTGACCGTATTTACCGGACCGAAACCGAAAAACTGAACGCCATTGCCGAAGAGATCAAGCGGCTTCATGAAAAGGGACAGCCGGTGCTGGTGGGAACAATCTCCGTCGAAAAATCCGAGCGGTTATCCCGGCTGCTCAAGGGGCGCAATGTTCCCCACAACGTGCTCAATGCCAAGTTCCACGAACTTGAGGCGGATATTGTGTCGCAGGCCGGTCAATACGGTCGTGTGACCATTGCCACCAATATGGCCGGGCGCGGGACGGACATCATTTTGGGCGGAAACCCCGAGCTTCAGGGGCGCAAGCTGATTGAAAACACCCTCAAAAACACGGGGCGAAAGGCATCAACAGAAGAGGTCAACGAATTTGTCCGGCTTGTCCTGCTGGGCAACAGCACGGCCCTTGATGCCTGGTGCCGTGAGCATGCAGTTTTCGATGATGATCTTGCAAACAAGGTCAGGACCCTGCAGCGCGAGTGCCGCGAAAACCAGAAATCAGTGCTTGAGGTTGGCGGGCTCTTTATCCTTGGTACCGAGCGACACGAGGCGCGGCGCATCGACAACCAGTTGCGCGGTCGCAGCGGACGACAGGGTGACCCGGGCGCATCCCGTTTTTATATCTCCATGGAAGACGACCTGATGCGCCTCTTTGGCGGTGAGAGACTCAAAAACATCATGCAGCGTCTGGGAATGCGTGAAGGTGAGGAGATCGAACACTCCCTCATCAGCCGGGCGATCGCCAATGCGCAAAAGCGTGTTGAGACCCGCAACTTCGAGATCCGCAAACACCTCCTGAAGTATGATGAGGTGATGAACGAGCAGCGGACCTACATCTACGGGATGCGTAACAGGATTCTTGACAGCAATGATTCGTCTGCGCTTGTGCGGGACATGATTGACCGGACTGTGGATGCCCATATCGCCGAATATTCGGATGATGGAAGGCAGTTTGATGCCGCAACAGTCGAGTCCATCAAGCGCTGGCTTGAGGGAGAGATGCGTATCCCGGTGGACATCGGGCCAGTCGAGGATGTAAAGAGCATCAACCAGCATGAGTTTTCATCGTCCCTCAAAAACATCATGCATGCATTGTATCAGGCCCGCGAACAGTCGATGGGAAGCGCCAACATGAGGACGCTCGAAAAACTGGTACTGCTCAACACCCTCGACAGTCGCTGGAAGGATCATCTGTACGAAATGGATGCGCTCAAGGAAGGCATCAACTGGATGTCCTACGCTGAAAAGGATCCCCTGGTTGAGTACAAACTTCGCGGGATGTCCATTTTTAACCTGATGCTGGCCAGCCTGGATGGTGAAGCGGTCACACTGCTGTATCATGCCGAACTGACAGCCCCGGAAATGCCTGAGCCGGAGTTTTCGCAGTATGCCCAGGGCCGGGCGAGTCACGACGAATTTGGCCAGTTCGGGGCTGTCGGGGGAGGCCAGTCTGCAGAACAGCAGAGACCTCTTCCCGGCCAGCGGCAGCAGGCCGTCCGGGGGAGCAAGGTGGGGAGAAACGATCCCTGCCCGTGCGGGAGTGGAAAGAAATACAAGCACTGCCACGGCACCCAAGGGTAATACGATTAGCGAATATGAATCAGGCACCCTGCAAGGGGTGTCTGATTTTTCTTGAATAATTGCGTTGTACGGATTATGCTATTCGTGTATTATGGTCCTGTAACGATTGGAGGATTGTCGCCCGCAGGAGTTGTAACACCATTTGTGGACCATATCACAGGAGGAAGTACAATAATGAAATCCGAGTATGATATCGACAATCTCGCAAGTTTGTACAAGGCTTTAGGGAATCCCAACCGGTTGAGGATCTACAACTATCTTCTTCGCACATCCAAGCCTGAAAATGTCACCAACCTCGAAAAGGCACTTGAGATCAAGCAATCACATCTTTCACAGAGTCTCAATATTCTCAACTCGATCGGTCTTGTTGTCCGCGAACGGGATGGGAGCCGGGTAAATTACAGCATCAACAAGGAATTCCTGCAGGAGTTCAATACCTTCAACAAAAACTTCTTCAAAAAGCAGGGCATTGCCTGAGTATTCCTTTTTGCGACTGTTGGCAGTAATTTACAGTCTGATGAAACAGGACAAGCCAGCCAGTTTTCCCCAAAGCGCCAGCATGTTGGGCATGGTTTCCGGATTCTGCCCGGCGGGAATCGCCGGGTGCGGGCCGGTTGTTGTTGTCAAGCGGGCCAAGGGCTCGAGGCTTCATACACTGGATGGCTGTATCCTGCATGATTTCTGGCTTGATGCGGGTCGTCTCCCCTTTGGGCACGCACCGGCATTTTTGGGCCAGATCCAGAAAAACCATGTCTCCACCGGATCGCTGGCAGGATACCCGCAGCCGGTACATTTCCGGCTTCTTGCGCGTCTTGCACGCCTGCTGCCCGGGTATACACTGCAGTTTGCGGACAGGGCGGATATGGCCGGACTGGAGCCTGTTCCCCATGAACTGGACCTGACCCGGACTGCGTTTACCGATTCGTCGAGACTGATTCCTGAAAATGAACATCCACCCCGGATCCGGATCAATGGTGCGCTGGGTCTGGATGTCATTGCGAGCCTGGCAGGCATGGAGATCGGGTGGTACTGGCCGGATGCGATCCTGACGGCTCGTGCCCTTGGCCTCCTGACCAGAATCCTCGGCCCGAATGCGCCATGGGCCAGTTGTGCCGAAAGGGCCGACCGCTTTGCCCGAAGCATGGGGACTGCGGTACGCGAGCGAAGATCAGCTTCGGTCAGGATCGTGATGGATGAACAACTGAGAGCCGGCCTTCTCGCTGAGGGATTGTATGCTGGAGGCGATGGCTGGATATATTTTTGTACCGAGCACGACCTGCGGACTGTCGATCGTCTGTCCCGCACCCTATTACATCTCAAGGAAACCGGAATATCATGAATCGTCTGACGCTTGGAGCCGCACTTGCCCTGCCCCTCCTGCTTGTTGTCTGCCTGCTTGTAGCGATACGACGGGACAGTGCCGAAACCAGGTCGCAGGATCAGGTACAGTCGCAGCAGGGTGCACAGAAAGAGACGTTTGCTGCCAGGGCGATCGGGCCGCTGACATTTGAACAGGCCTGGGTCCGTGTTGTTCAGGAAAAAGCGCGCCAGTCGGCGCCCCCACCACCGCAGAAGGACGAAATCAGGATTCCGGTCCTCTGCTACCACCGCATCGACAATGTCCGGGGTGATTTTTATCATACAACCCGGGAGATGTTTGAGTGGCAGATGAAGTGGCTGGCCGAAAATGCAGATGTGATTTCGTCGGCCCTGCTTGTTGACTGGGTGCGCTACAGGCAGGGGCTGTCAGACAAGGCCGTCACCCTGCCAAGCCGGCCTGTCGTGATCCATTTTGATGACAATTACCGGAGTGTGCATGAGGTTGCCTGGCCCATCCTCAAAAGATACAAGCTGCCCTGGACGTTTTTTGTATACAGGCATCATCACCAGCCTATTTCTGAGCAGAATTTGAGGGCGATTGCCGCTTCGGGTGTGGATATCCAGGCCCACAGCATGACACATCCCTGGTTTCACAAACCAGCCAGGGGGCAGTCCATGCAGGACTATATCCGCGAGATGCACTGGCAGGTTGGGGGATGCAAAAAATATCTTGAGGGTATATCCGGGCGCCCGGTAAACCAGTTTGCCTGGCCCTTCGGTACCTACAGTGATCTTTCCATAGTGCTTGCCGCGCGGTACGGCTTTGTCGCGATGTATGCTGCTGATGGAGGATATGTGACTGCCGGATCGAGCCTGTCCTCGCTTGAGCGTGTGCTTGTGACCAAGGGCTGGACACAGGAATATTTCAAAAACGTGGTGAGTGGCAAGGCTCGTCTGGAAAAGGTCTTTAAGCCGGCCTGGATCCTGCCCGACAGGGAGCAGGCACGCAAGGCGACTGAGCCCCGCAAGGACTACCTCTGATTTACCAGGGCGTGAACAGCCGGCGCATCAGGCCGGGAATTTCGGGATCGCTTTTGTCCAGGGGCGAGAGCAGCTCTGGCCGGCACGTTGAGAACAGCCGGTGAACGACCGGGGTGCCCGTGTTGTGCAGGATATCGGCAACCATTTCTGCATACTCCGCGGCCCTGGGTTGAAAGACAGTCCCGGATTGTGCCAGGGATTCGAGCGGGGTGTTGCGCACAATATGAAGATGGTGGAATTTGATCCCCCAGACAGCAAGGTCAGCAAGCAGGCGAGAACAGGATTTTCGGTCAGCGGCAGTTTCTCCCGGAAGCCCGGGAATCAGGTGCACGACGGTGCGCAGTCCGCGCTCGTGCAACAGGTTGCAGGCCGCAGTGAAACTGGGCACATCATGACCTCGCCGAATCCACGCCAGTGCAGCCGGACTTGTGGTCTGCAGCCCAAGTTCGATCCACAGCTGTGTCCTGGTGTGGTATTCGGCAAGCAGATCGGCAATGGCCGGGTTGATGCAGTCGGGTCGGGTCGAGATGGCAAGGCCGACAATCTGCCTGATGGCAAGCGCCTTGTCGTAGCGCTGTCGAAGGATTTCAGGTGCGGCCCATGTGTTGCTGTAGCTTTGAAAATATGCAATCGCACGCAGTGTTTCGCCATCCGGGGGTGCCCAGCGGCGAGAGACAGAGAGTTGGCCAAGGGAAATTTGCAGTTGCTCCTGAATGTCTTCGGCCGGGTTGCTTGAGGAAAATGAGGCATTGTTGCAATACACACACCCCGCGTCGCTGCGCCCGTCCGGGCCCCGGTTTGGACAGCCGAAACCGGCGTCAAGCCCGATCTTGGGGACTGGCCGACCGTACCATTCCCGGAGAACGGATGCCAGCGAACGGTAGCGGATGGGAGTCACAGGAAGTATTCCCTTGGGATCCGCCCGTTTGAGGAGAATTCAATCTCTTCCATTTCGAGAAGACGTTTTTTGAGGGGATGAGATGGTTGATGCATATAGGCGCCCGGGTCACCGTTGGCATGTACGATCCGGTGACACGGAAAGATCAGGGGGAGGGGGTTTGCAGCACAGGCTGAACCGGCAGCACGGGCGGCGCCGGGATGTCCTGCGAGGGCAGCGAGACCTGCATAGTCAGTCACCTTGCCTCGGGGAATGCCTGCAAGAGTACGGATGATCTGCTGCTGCCAGGGGGTGAGGCAGGAGAGTGAACAGCGGATACGGAGAAGTACCGGATCAGTCCCCGAGAAGAAATCTGCCAGTCCCTCGGCGACAAAGTCGGGCAGGCTGGAGAGAAGGGCGAGCGGGACATGGCCCTCAAACTGTGGTGAAAGCCGAAGAAGTACGAGCTGTCCTTCATTGTCCAGTGATGCGGTGAGGAGAGGTTGCTTGCTGCTCATTATTTCGACCTGTACCTTTACAGTATCCTATGAATTAAGGTAGCACATGAAAAGCTGGTCCAGACAGGATCTTGAGAGCATCGAATTTATGGATGAGCACGAGCTTGCCGGTCTTGTGGCCAGCCTGCCTGCCCATGATGGCGCATTTGAGCGGTGTGCGATTATCAACGCCCGCTGCGGACGGTGTACCGAGGATTGCCGCTTTTGTGGTCAATCAGTCCTGTCCGGCTCGCTTGTGGCCGGGTGGGATCTTGTTTCAGCGGAAGAAGTCAGTGCTGCTGCCCGTGATGCCAGAGCCTGGGGGGTTGAGTATTTCGGGATTGTCATAAGCGGGCGTGGCCCGGAAGAAGGAGATGTGCCCAGGCTTGTCGAGATGATCCGTGCCATGGTATCCGCCGGCGACATGCCCCGCCCCTGTCTTTCTCCGGGGATCTGCAGCAGGGATACGCTCCGGCTGTTCAGGGAGGCCGGGCTTGTCCGGTTGCATCACAATCTTGAGACATCAGAAAATTTCTTTCACAATATCTGTTCGACGCACAGTTGGCAGGAGCGGTACGAAACACTGCTTGCGGCGCGCGAGGTCGGGCTTGAGATTTGCTGTGGCGGGTTGTTTGGCCTTGGAGAGAGTTTTCGCGACAGGGTGGATCTGGCGGTAACCCTTGCGAAACTCTCCCCCGAGAGTGTGCCGGTAAACCTGTATACACCCGTTCCCGGCGCGCGCATGGAAGGGCTGACACCGTTGACCAGCCGGGAGATCCTGCGGATCCTGGTCATGCTTCGGGCAGCCTTGCCCGGGAGCATGATTCGGCTGTGCGGCGGCCGGGCCCTGCTTGGCGACTCACTTCCTGCAGCCCTGACCGATGTCGGAGTCAACGGGCTGATGACGGGAAACTACCTCCTGACCCGCGGGAGCACATACGAGTCCGATGTCGAAATGCTGGCCAGGCTCGGGCTCCTGGTCTGATCTCAACTGCACCCGCTTGTTGTGCCGCAGGTCATGCATTTGAGACAGGTTCCGTTGCGGACCATGGTCATCGAACCGCATGAGCCGCAGATGTCTCCGGTGTATCCCTGCAGGACAGCCTGACGCACCTTGTCTGTGTTGGCCTCCTGCAGCACAGTTCCGGCAGCGGCCGGACCCTGGATTTTTGCCCGTGTTTCGGGTGTGGCGATATCGGTTTCGCGGATGGTTTCGCCCGGGCTCATATGTGCCAGATCGGTCCGGCCCAGGTATGAAATGGCCAGATCGCGGAAGATGTAGTCTATGACAGACGTTGTCATCTTGACGTGCTGGTGTCCCATGACCATGCCATTGGGTTCAAACCTGGTAAAGACGAAAGCTTCGACGAATTCCTCAAGTGGAACTCCGTGCTGCAGTCCGAGTGAGACTGCAATCGCAAAGCAGTTCATCAGGCTGCGAAAGGCTGCGCCCTCCCTGTGCATGTCGATAAAGACTTCTCCAAGCTGGCCATTTTCGTATTCGCCGGTCCGGAGGTAAATCGAGTGGCCGCCAATGCGCGCCTTTTGGGTGTAGCCATTCCGGCGGCTGGGGAGCTTGCGCCGCTTGGCGATATACTGGGTCACCTTTTCGACGATCTGCACAACCTGCTGTTGCTGGGGGGCATCCGAACGGACGATGTCTTCCAGTCCCTCAAGCAGGACCGATTCGGCAATGGCATTCAGTGGCTGGCTGAGTTTTGACCCATCCCGGTATAGCGCGACAGCCTTGAGTGAGAGTTTCCAGGAATCGGCGTAGATCCGCTTTATGTCGTCGACTGTGGCCGTATAGGGCAGATTGATCGTCTTTGAAATGGCGCCGGAGATGAACGGCTGCACAGATGCCATCATCATCATGTGGCCGTTTGGATTGATGACTCGTGTCCCCCGTTTTCCGCAGCGTGATGCGGTATCAAACACGGCATAGTCTTCAGGCTTGAGCCCGGGCGCCCCCTCGATCATCATGGTTCCGCAGACCCAGTCATTTGCAGCATCAATCTCTTCCCGGGAGAAGCCGAGCGCAACGAGCAGGCTTCCGCCGGCGGCTTCGAGCATGGCTGTGTCGACACCCAAGGTGCTGCGGCAAAACTGCTCGCCGAGGATTCCGGGATTGATGACAAAGGAAATATCAAACGCTGTCGGGAGGAGACCCTCGATTTTTTCCAGGGCTTGCTTGTCGAATCCCTTGGCAGCCAGTTTTTCGTGGGAAATGGCGGAACAGCCAGCCAGTGTGCCGTGGCCCTTGACGTAATCAATGATCGAGGCGATCGCCGAGTCTTCATACCCCAGGCGTTTGAGCGCGGGCGGAATCGACTGGTTGATGATGCGGAAGTATCCACCTCCGGCAAGTTTCTTGAATTTGACAAGGGCAAAGTCGGGTTCAATCCCGGTGGTGTCGCAGTCCATCACCAGACCGATGGTTCCGGTCGGTGCGAGCACGGTCAACTGGGCGTTGCGATACCCGTGGGATTCACCCAGGGACAGCGCCCTGTCTGCATCTTCACGGGCGGCCTTGATCAGGTACTCCGGTGTGGCAGATGCATCGATCCCGAGGGGTTTGATTGTCAGTCCCTCGTAGTCGCCCGAATCGCAATCGTGCGCCGCAGCCCTGTGATTGCGGATGACACGGAGCATGTGTCTCCGGTTTGCAGCAAAACCGGGGAACGTCCCCAGCTTTGCCGCCATCTCGGCAGAGGAGGATAGCGCGGTAAAATGCATGATTGCCGTTATCGATGCGGCGATGGCCCGAGCCTCAGCCGAATCATAGGGATGTCCCATGATCATGACAAGGCTGCCGATATTGGCATAACCCAGCCCGGTTGTGCGGAATTTCCAGGAGAGCTCGGCCATGCTTTTGCTGGGGAACTGGGCCATCAGGACACTGATGTCCAGGACAATGGTCCAGAGTCGGACGGCGTGCCGGAATCCGGCGATATCGAAGGTGTTGGTCTCGGCATCATAAAATCTGATCAGGTTGAGCGAGGCCAGATTACAGGCTGTGTTGTCGAGAAACATGTATTCGGAACAGGGGTTTGATGCCCGGATCTCGCCATCTTCGGGGCAGGTGTGCCATTCGTTGATGGTGCTGTGATACTGGACTCCGGGATCGGCGCAGGACCATGCGGCCCGCGCGACCCGGTCCCACAGTTCCCGCGCCGGCAAGGAACGCATGGCGTTTGGGATGCGCCCCTCAATACGGGACTGGGCCTTTTCCATCCGGCCCACGAGGTTCCAGTTGGCATCAGTCTCAAGCGCCAGCATGAATTCGTTTGGAATCCGGACCGAGTTGTTGGAATTCTGCCCTGATACCGTATGGTAGGCTTCGGCGTTCCAGTCGGTGTCATAGACGGGTACTTCGATATCACCCTTGCCTTCCTTGACGAGCTGGAGGATGCGCATCAGCCAGGCGTCCGGGATGTGGTTTTTTCTGGCCTGGATGAGTGCCTCGGCAAGTTGCGGGTTTTTTTTCGGATCGACGGCATCCGCGTCGATGACCAGTCCACAGGCAGCAACAATCCGTTGCATTGTGTCACGCATGACCCGCGAGCCGGCCACGAGAGCGGCCACTTTTTGTTCCTCGATGACTTTCCAGTCAATAAAGCGCTCGATTTCGGGATGATCCAGGTCGAGGATGGCCATTTTTGCAGCCCGGCGGGTTGTGCCCCCGCTCTTGATGGCCCCCGCAGCCCGGTCCCCTATCTGCAGAAAACTCATCAGCCCCGACGAATGCCCACCCCCTGAGAGCGGTTCACCTTCGCCGCGGATTGCCGAAAAATTTGTCCCTGTCCCTGATCCGTACTTGAACAGTCTGGCTTCACGGGTCCAGAGGTCCATGATGCCGTCCGGTCCGACGAGGTCATCCTCGACGGATTGAATAAAACAGGCATGGGGTTGGGGGTGTGTGTATGCATCCTCAGAAAGACGCACTTCACCCGTCATCGGATCGACGTGGTAATGGCCCTGTGCGGGGCCATTGATTCCATAGGCCCAGTTGAGTCCCGTGTTGAACCATTGGGGTGAATTGGGCGCGCACATCTGGTTGGCCAGCATGAAGCAGATTTCGTCGTAAAAAGTGCGGGCATCCTTTTCGGATGAAAAGTAGCCGTGTTTCCAGCCCCACCAGGTCCAGGTGCCGGCCATGCGATGGAAGACCTGGCGTGCGTCGTGTTCATGGACGTGCCGTTCGCTGGCCGGGAGGGCTGACAGTGCTTCTTCGTCCGGCTCGGACCGTTGCAACCACCCAGGAACCCCGGCCTCGGGAATGCGGCGCGTGACGGCCGGTACTCCGGCTTTGCGAAAATATTTTTGGGCGATGATAT
>JAKPMW010000015.1 GCA_029548715.1 Spirochaetota bacterium
CAAGTGCGTAGAGTTTCCAGAGATAGCTCATGTGGGCGTGGGGATTGTCCGGGCCGATCGTCTTCCAGAAGAGATCCCAGGCGGCCGAGGCGGAATTGGTCTGTCCGGCGGCAAAAAGCTGGTCACCATGCTTGTACCAGGACCAGGCCAGGGTCTGGGGCAGCCAGCGATGTCCGGGATGGCGTCGGAGGGCCGGTTCGAGGATGGCAATCGCATCAGCCGGCCGGCCGTGATGGTCGTAGAGCGCATACCCCCAGGCATTGACAACATCCGGATCGTCGGGCCAGTGACGCCAGGCCAGGGCAAAGTGCTGTGCTGCTGCAGCCTTGTTGGTCCGCTCGACCTCGCGCCAGCCTGCATTGATCAGGGCATTTTTATAGTGCGCAGCAACCCAGCGGTGTTGCGGAAAACGGGCAAAAGACTCGCCCCCAAGGCGGATCGCATCCCCGTCACGCTTGAGTTGCGTGAGGACAAAGATGCGTGTGGAGAAGAGATCAGCCTTGTCGGGATGATCCTGACAGGCCTGTTCGAGAATCGGGAGAATGGCCCGAGCCCGAGAGAAGTCACTGTCCTTCTCCCAGACCTTCCAGTACTGGTCGACCGCGGTCCAGATTTCACCAAGCGGAAGCGCGGGAGAAAGAACAGAAATGACAAGTATCAAGCAGATTCCAACAAAGATTGCCGCTTTTCTCATGACACACTCCCGTTATCCAGTTTGAGGCTGTTCCTCATGATACCGGAGAGTATAGCACGCACCCTGCGGTATCACTCAGTCACCCAAGCCTGCCTCTTTGAGGAGCGCCAGATGGCAGCGCGCCAGGCCGCCTTCATCGTCACGCAGATGAAGCGCATTGCCCTCACACCACTTCCAGCTTGAACAGTCGCGGCAGATCCCGGTTTTGAGCCAGGCTCGATCACGCATATTCTGATATCGTGTATTCCAGACATCCACAAAATCGTCACGATACATATTTCCCTGGATAAAATCCCCCCGCAACGAGGGGCAGGCCGAGATCGAGCCATCAGCCAGGACCGAAGCGATATTTGTCCCGGCACGGCAGTTGTAAAAGCCATCGCGCGCCTCGTACTCGTACGGTCCGAGATACCCCTCGCAGGCGTAGTTGACCCGGAGGCCCCCACTGCCACGGGCCTGGCGGACAAAGTCCAGCGTCTTTTTGAGGAGCCCGCCATCAGTCGCAAGTTCGGGATCAGTCGCAGCCCTGCCCTTCGCAAAAATATTGAAGATCCGCCAGGCCGGAACACCGGACTCCAGCAGGACAGTCCGCAGGCTGTCGAGCTCGCTGATATTTCGGGGCGTGACACAGGTGACAACATCAAAAGCGATCCCGGGAACAGCACTCGCACACCGGATGGCCGCAAGGGCCCGCTGGTATGAACCGCTCTTCCCCCTCAGCCAGTCATGACTGGCTTCGAGTCCATCCAGACTGATGGTCAGCGAGCGCAGGCCGCTGGCAAGCAGCCCGTCAAGCTGTTTCTGGTCGAGAGCCCAGCCATTGGAAACCATCCCCCAGGGAAATCCACGCTCACTGATTGCCCGGCCACAGGCAGCCAGGTCCTCACGCATGAGGGGTTCGCCCCCGGTAATGGCAACCATGGTTTTTGCCGGATCAGAGATGGTCGCCACACGGTCCAGCACACCCAAAAAATCCTCAAGCGCCATGTCCGGCTGCCGGGCCGAAACCTGGCAGTCACTCCCGCAATGACGACAGGCCAGATTGCAGCGCAGGGTGCATTCCCAAAACAGATAGGTCAGGGGATGGAGGCTGGCCTGGGCATGGCGCCAGCGGGAAAAGGCCGACATGGCCAGACGCTTGCGCCAGGGAATAGAGGTCTTCACAAAAGACTCCATTCGTCCAGATTCATAATTCACCCCGAGAAACACCCGGCGCCCCGTCCGCCACACGACTGGCCTCTGATGACGAGCTTTCCTGGCCATCCGGAGCCGGCCCGTACATAGTCGCCTGACTGCAGGAGGTTACCGAAAACCC
>JAKPMW010000040.1 GCA_029548715.1 Spirochaetota bacterium
CGCTGGCCCAGATATTCATCGTATTCCCGAATATCCCGTCAACCGACAACCCGTTTCGCTTGAGCCATTCGGGCACAATCTGCATGATCAGGGCATCGAAAATGCTCTCATCCCTGAAAAATCTGGTTTCGTGGGTGGTGATCCGGTCAACCAGACTGTCGATGAACTCCTGGTCAGTCCCGGCTTCGAGCTTCGTGGCTGCCTCGTCCCAGTTTCGCAGTCCGTGCTTTTTGATGAGTTCACCCAGCCGGCTGTCAAGCAGGTAGAGCTTGTCATCCTCGAGAAAAACCCCGGTCAGCCTGTGGATCGCGCTCACGAGACGCGCATGTTCAAGCGCCATGTCTGTCCCCCATCATCCGGCCCCTCCCATGAGATAGTTGATCCGCAGGGCCAGTCCGTCAATATCCAGCGAGTCATCCACAAGTCCCTCACGGGTTGCCTGGGCAGGCATTCCGAAAATCAGGCAGCTCTTTTCGGACTGGCCGAGGATGTGCGATCCTTTGGATTTCATCAGGCGCAGCCCCTCGTATCCGTCGTTGCCCATTCCGGTCATGATCACGCCAAGCGCCTTGCCCCCGTACACCCTGGCCACCGAACGAAACAGGACATTGACCGAGGGCTTGCAATTGCTCTCGGCCGGACCATCAAAGACACGCAGGCGAGCCTGCCCGTCCCCCGTCCGGGACTCGGCCACCTCCATCTGCAGCCCTCCGGGCGCGATGTAGACAGTCCCCTTTTCGACCGGCATCCCGTCAGCACCTTCAACGACACGAACCCTCGAGATCGTGTCGAGACTGTCCGCAAGCTGTTTTGTAAAAAGCTTTGGCATATGCTGCACGATCAGCACCGGCCCCCGGATGGCAGACGAAAGCCTGGGAACAAGCGCATGCAGCGCAGCCGGCCCCCCTGTGGAAATTCCGAGGGCACAACAGGTGCAGGCACCAAAGACCCCTTTCGTGACCAGTTCGGGTTTGGGAAGCGAAATCTCCTCTGTCGCCTCTCCCGGCCAGGCAACACCCAGATCGGAGAGCTCCATCACAAGCGGAAGAAGGGTCCGCCGGATATACGCCGCGGGGTCCCCCTTGGCAGGATCCGGCTTTGTCACAAAATCAAGCGCCCCGAGTTCAAGCGCATGGATGGTAACCTTGGCACCCTCAACCGTATGCGAACTGAACATGATGACCCCGACCCCGGGAAAATCCCTGTGCAAGAGCTCAAGCGTCTCAAGTCCGCTCATCTCGGGCATTTCCTGGTCGAGAATGACAAAGTCAGGCCGATAGTGCCTGACGCGGGGCAAGGCCAGCCTGCCGTTGACCGCCTGGGTCACGACCTCAATCCGCGCATCCTCCCCCAGCACATCCCGCAGGAGGCTGCGGAAGACGAGGGAGTCGTCCACGATCATGATTCGAATTTTTTTGTCTCTCTCTGGCGGCATGCTCTCAGGAGGCTCCCCTCAGGATTTCGTCCGGATTGAGTATGACCACCAATCCCTTGGGCGTCATCGCAACCGACTGGATATAGCGTGCCTCGATTTCGGAGAGATGGGCCGGGGTCCCCTCAAACTGGTCATTGGTCACCGAAAGGACATCATAGATTGAATCGGCCTTGAGTGCCACGTGCTGGTTGCGGCACTTGAGCCTGATAATGACTGACTTGCCGTCATCATCTTCCCGCAAGACCTCTCCCCCGAGCAATACCCTGAGATCAATCACCGTCACGACATCGCCCCGAAGGTTGACAATCCCCGCAATCTCCCTGCGCGAATGGGGAACAGCGACAATAACCTTGTCCTTGTCAACCTCACGGCAATGCCCGATATCCATCCCGAAAAGGCGCTCGCCGATTTTCCATGTCAGGATCT
>JAKPMW010000420.1 GCA_029548715.1 Spirochaetota bacterium
GTTATATACAAGCGTGGCAAACTTGTCCGAGGCGTTTTTTACCGTCCCGCTGATGGTGACGATCGGCTCGGAGATATATCCCCCGCGGGGGCTCTCGATAACCACTTCGGGCACAGCCGCAACAAGGGGGGCGGTCAGCACGAGCGCGAGCAGGGCAGACAGAACAATTCGTGTTTTCATGGTCTCTCTCCTTGTCACGGTTTCTCGATGCGGATGACCGAGCTGGCCCCCGTCGCTGATTGTTCCGGATAGTACATCGATCCCACTGCCGTCGGTAAAACATTGTATGTCCCGTCAAGATACGGCCTGACGAGATACCAGACCGTCATCTCGGGAGCCAGCAGATAGCGGTTGAAAAATACAACCCTGTCAGCCAGGACCTGGTGTGACAGCCAGCTGTTGAGCTTGACGCCCTGGACAAAATCCGGATCACTCTCGCGGACAAACTCGCATCCTGCCGGCAGCGGGTCTTCCAGCATGACGTAATCAACATTGCGCTCCGCCCGCACAGCCAGCTTGACCAGAACCAGTTTCCCCTTGGGCAGTTCACCCTTGAGTTCCTCGCTGATCACATAGCGGCCATCCCGGCCCTTTTCGACAGCGTACCACGAGCGGGCAACACTGATGGACTTTCCCTGAGGCTCAAACCGCTCCTGCCGGGCGTGATAGCGCACCCCAGCCGAGTAATAGAGGTCCTCATGACCTGCAATCTCAAGGGTATTCCTTCCGGTCCTGAGCAAGCCGTCAGGAATCTTGATCTCCGCTCCAAGCCCGCTTTGCACAAGCTGCAATGTCCTTCCGTTGACACGGACAGTCGCGCCTGATGCCGAAGCACGTGTCTGCCAAGCCTGGCTATATTCGACAAATGCCGTGAGGACAAAGGCCGTATCCATTGTCGAACGCCAGCCGGACTCCTGCCGTCTGTCAAGCAAACCATTGATCAGCTTTTTGCAGACATCCTGCTTTTGCCTGGTCTTCGCCAAAGCCCTGAGGAGCAGCGCATCCACGAGGTTGTTGTCATCCCTCCACTGTGAAACATCAGGCCTGTCGTCCGAATACATCTCTTCGCCAATCTCGCCCTGGGTGATCTGGCGAGCCCGCAACTGCTGATCGACAATGCCCGCAACGCGATATCCCAAACTCGTCCCGATGACAGCGTTGGCGAGGAATGCCATTGCCAGGCGATTCCCGGCCGGGGTCTCGTTGAGGGCTGTGCTGATCATCGTCGTGTAATCGTTGCTGCGGGGACTGTACTGCCTGAGGGCAAACAACGCCAGGGCCCGAACAGTCGCATCAAGCTGGTTCTCGCGCCTCAAATACCCGGAGAGGAAATTGGCTCCCCGGTTGAGCATCGTATTGAGCGAACTCCCGTACCCGAGATCCCGGGCCAGCGAAAGACTGTACACAGCATAGGCTGTCATGAAAATGTCGGCCTTGTCACTGGCAAACCAGCCCCAGCTTCCATCCTGATTCTGCATGGCCTGCAACCGGTCAATGGCCGTCGTCGTCAGCTCGGGCATAATGGACTTGAGGTACTCATCCTTGAAAGGCATGGCCCCCTGCATCTTCATCACCAGCAGGTTGGGAACAAACCGTGAGAGCGTCTGCTCGACACAGCCATAGGGGTATCCCACCAGATACTTGAGTGAGTCCTCAACCAGATTGATCAGGCTGGGTGAAACCCTGATCGTGCCAATGGCGTCGCTCATCCGGGTCCCCGCAGGAAGATCAAATGTCTCCCGCAATGTCTTGTCCACACCGCCAAGCGGGCCGCTTTCATGCCTGAACTGGGATCGGGCAAATGCCTGTACGGTAACCGGCTGCACCTCCGTGTCGGACTCGGGACCGCTCAGGACAAACTCGGTCTCGAGATTCCCGGTTTGAGGCACGCGAACCTTCCAGGTCACAAGAGACTCCCCGCTGGCTGGAACCCTGACCTTGTGGGATGGCTCGCTCTCGAGCGTTCCATTTTTAACCTTGAGTGTAACCGTCCCCTCCTTCGCTGCAGCGTACAGGTTATGCACCGTCGCGGCCAGGACAACGGTGTCCCGTTCAAAGAGGTACTGGGGAACAACAGGCCGCACGAAAAATTCCTTGCGGCTGACAAAACGCTGGCGCGAACTGCCAACCCGGTCAGCATTATCCACAGCAACAAGATCCATGGTCCACTGGGTAATGTTATCAGGAAGCTTGAAACTGAATTTTCCAACCCCGTCTCCGTCCGTCCGGATCTCTGCGTTCCAGAACGCCACATCCCTGAAGTCAGACCGTTTGGATTCGTCAAAGGTGCGCTTCCCGGCGCCCTTGGTCATGTCAGCCAGGGTCATGTCGCCCCTGAGATGCCGGGCGAGATGAAGCTTGTCTTCTTCGGCATACCCGTAAAACCGCGTATGGAAGGAGGATGCGCCGATCACATTGCTGCGATGGGGATGATAGAAGAAACGCTCGATATCGGCCACCAGCTTGGGCTGAAGGAAGAAAATGGCCTGGTCGACAACACCAAGCGAAAGCGCTGCCCTGACCCCGCGCCCGGCATGGTCCTTGACCCTGATGGTCCCGCTGACCTGTTCACCGGGCCGGTACTTGTCCTTGACCCCCTCAAGGGTGACAGCCAGGAATTTTTCCTTGGGCGGGACAATCAACTGCTGGCGGGCCGTATAGATCTTGTCGTTAAAGACAAAGTGCAGCACGAGCCAGGCATTGGGCATCATCCGCTCGCTGATCCGCTGCTTTTTGACGAGAGAGTTCCCGTCCATCTTCAGCACACCGCTCTCGAGGATGGTATCCCCTTCAATGGTGTAGAGCACCCGCATTCCGGGAACCGGTGAAAGCAGCAAAACCTCGGCCGTATCACCCAGGCCATAGATCTTTTTGTCGGCCACAATTCGCAGGCCGGTTTCCTGGACGATAAACTTGTTGGCATTGCCGGCCACCCAGACAAACTGGTGCGTGGTGATCGTATTGCCCGCAGAATCCCTGGCTGTAATCTCAACCTGATAGTGCCCGGGCTCGCTGAAGGTGTAGCTGAACGAGGGTTGCTCGGGAAGCTCGAAGTTCTTTTCGAAGCGCACGACTTTTTCGGCCGGGCGGGCCATGTAGGCTGAATCCCAGCGATAATAGATAATCCTTGCGTGATAATCAGGGGTCACGGTCTTGCCATCGTAGCCGTAGGCTGCCACGGTCATGGTCGCCTTTTCGCCAGGAGTGAAGTACTCTTTGGACAGGCCAAGCTTGAGCCAAAACTGTCCCTGGACGACATCAAAGCTCTTCGAACCGCGCACGAGCCGGCGCGAACGATCACTGATCCGGGCTTCGATCCGGTAGGTGTAGGCCTCGCCCTTCAGGTTTTTCGTGTTGGCGTTAAACTCGAAAGGACACACCCCGTCCCGGTCCGTCTGGCCCTTGCCCTCATAGACCATCTCTTCCCGCGTATTGCGGTATTCGTTGTCCTGGAGATACCAGCCAAAGGGAACACCCATGTGCCAGCTCTGGACACGCTCTATCCGGTAGACAAAGTACTGGACGGTTGCATCACGCACAGCCTCGCCGAAGAAATAGCGGGCCGAGATCTTCCCCTTGACCTGCTCGCCAAAGGAAAACGAGGGCTTTTCGGTTGAAACCGTTACCTCAAAGGGCGGCTTGACGTAATGCTCGATCTTGAAGGGTGCCTCATATCTTCGGCCGGCATGCAGCACCACCAGTTTCCAGACACCCGGCTCGGCGCCTTCCGGAATCTCCCACTCGCCGGAGACTGTTCCCCACAACCCGGCTTTGGCCTTGATCTGGCTCATGGTCTTGCCGGAAGGAGAAAGAATCTCAACCGGTGTCCCGTCATCATCAACCGACGCCAGTTTGTACCCGGCATCGTACTCGCGCAGAACGGCCTTGTAGAGCACCTTCTGCCCGGGCTTGTACATCGGACGCTCGGTATAGATGTAGCACTTCGTCGAACGCACTCCAAATGAGGAGCTTGGATAGTAGGTCACATCGTGCAGGCTCGCCCCACCCGGCCCCTCGGCCAGCATCCAGCTTCTGCCATCCAGCCAGCGCCGCTCGGTGAGGCCAGCCAGCCCGTTGGCATCAGTGGCAATCCTGAAAGTCCCCTCACCCTTGCGAAAGAGGGTGATCCGGGCCGCCTGCGGCTGGCCGCTTGCCCGGTCCGTCACAAAAAACACAGCGCGGTCATCGGCATGCCGGGAGACAACCGCCAGATCGGAGACCATGGCCACGCAATACCCGGTTTCATTGCCGACAACACCTTCGACCAGATACACACCCTTTTCAAACACCGGCAGCTTGACGAGGTGGTACGACCAGCCCTCTTCAACGGCCCCGAGTTCTGCCTTGATCTCGCGCACCAGCGTGTAGTTTTTCAGATACCCGCGGCTCTCGACAGTCCCCTTGAACTCCCGCACCTGGAGAAGCTTTTTGACGTCCTTGCGCAGTTTTTCAGGAAGAGCCTTGTGGGCGATTTTTGACTTGAGCGTCTCGGCAACATCGCGGCGCACCCCGGCCAGAAACAGGCCGGCCAACTGGCGCACCCCGGGAACCCGCGTCCCCTCAGCCTTGACCTGATACGGATTATCCTGTGAAGAGAAAAAGGCCAGCGGATCGGACACCCGGTACACCCTCAGGGATATCTCGCTGATCTCCCGCCCCTCAACGCGGATCACCGCATCCTCGGCGGAACTGAAGATGCGGTCGGTCGCAAGGTAGAATGACGGCTGCGCCGCCT
>JAKPMW010000069.1 GCA_029548715.1 Spirochaetota bacterium
GCGGGTCCCGCCTGATGGGCAGCCTGCGCCTGCGCAAGGGCTGGAGCACGGCGCTGGATCGCGGAAGCATCCTGATCAATCTGGCCTGGCAGCCCTGGGCTGGCGGATCTTTGGTGCCCGCCGACCATGACAGCGCCGAACGACAGCCCGGCTTCCCTTTTACCCTGATTGTGCAGGCCTTTTCGGGCTACGGAGATACGATGATCGCCTACGACAAAAAAGAGCACCACATCCGGGCCGGCTTCGGAATGGTCTTTGACTGACAGGGCATCACTCCTGAGTATCGTTCATCTATTCATGTTTTTGTACTACGACTCCGGAGTCCCTGCGTTTTTCCCGGACTGTATGTATACTGACTGAGGCCGTCTGCCTGTCCGATGGCGGACACAGCCAGGGAGGTTTCATCATGAGACTGATACTCTTGTATGTGTCTTGCGCCGTGCTGGTTCTGGTGCTGGGCTGCGCCGGGGGTTCAACAACCCGGGATACGCTGGAGCACGATTCTGGGGGGATGACACGGATGACCCGCGCGAGGACTTCCAGTTCAGAGACAAACACCCAAGGCAAGACCTGTCCCCGCTGCGGTCAGCAAAACAACACCGGGAAGCGCTGTTCCTTCTGCGACAAATCGCTGTAGCCGTTTGGTCCTCGAGCAGGCCACCACGCACGGCCTTCCTTCCTGATTGACATACCCATGGAGGCATCATGTTCAAGATTCCCTTGCTCCTCATCCTGCTTGCCTGCGTCCTGGCCTGCTCCAGACAATACGCTGATCCCGAAGAAATAGCCGTCACACGGGATGCAGCCTGGGAACAAAGGCAGATGGGGATGGAAAACATCGTTCTCTCCAACCTGCCTGCTCCCAGCCGTGTCTTCTTGCGCTTTCCGTTTTATGCCGGCAGCAACCTCCTGATCGGCCAGGGGACCGAGAGTGACTTCACCCATTTTGACTCCCTCTCCCAAGCGATTGATTTTCTGGTCGAAGAAGGCACTCCCATTCTGGCAATCCGGAGCGGGCAGGTCGAGCGCGTGGTCAGCCACAATACTGAGGGTGGTCTTGAGGAATACCACAAAGCACTGGGGAACCTCGTCGAGGTCAGGCACGAAGACGGAACGATCGCCATGTACCTGCACCTCAAGCCACATGGAAGCAGGGTTGTCCAGGGGCAAATGGTCCATGAGGGCGACCATATCGGGGACTCGGGGAATACCGGGTATTCAAGCACCCCGCATCTCCATCTCCACATCTGGGCAAATGCCGCCCGAACGAACAGCATCCCCATGTTTTTCCGTACGGCCAAGGGACCGATCCGCCTGGTCGAGAGTCTGGAATACACGGCACCGGAATACGATCCTGACGGCAGGGCGCTTCCTGAAAAGCCTCTCACACCCGTACCCGGACTCTATGCATCCGCTTGGACCAGGCTCGCCGAGCTTGTCAACGGAACCGCCAACCTGAGCAATGCCTCGGTGGCCTTTACCCGCTGGATCTCGAACGCCATGCCGAACCTGAAAACAAACCTGCAGGAGATCACCCGCGAGGCCCGGGCCGGTAACCGGGACGCCCAAAAAACCCTGGCCGTGATCATGGCACGCAAAGATCTCTCACGGTATCCCGATCTCGCCAGAATCCTTGATCCAAAAAACCCGCAGCATCCCATCGTCTCTGCCGGCCTCCTCGCTTGGTGGAGCATCAGCGGAACGGGAAAGGAATGAGTGCCAAAGTCACCAATGAAAGAGATTCCGGGGGCGTCTCCATCCGAAACCATATCATGGTATGGCAATAGGGACAAGGCATCCGGATTCCTATCTCTTTTTGATAATAATCCAAGCTTCATTTTTACAATGTACAACCCAGTCATTCTGTGCTATCCTGAACGGGTTGTTGCTGTGGTTCATCATTTCACAAGGAGCGAAGTATGAAAAAATGGAGTCTGTTGTTGTTGTTGTGTGTGCTTGTCGTCCTGCCAGCGGTATCGGCCTTCTCGTACGGGTACAGCTCGTACCGGGACTATGATTCCGTGATGACGGGTCCGACGGTGGCTCTGATCATCGTGACCCTGGGTGTCATCGCACTGGCCGTCCTGGCAAACATCTTCTTCTTTACCAAAACCGGCGATGCAAAAGAGACCTGGAAGGGACGTCTCAAGCTGGTCAACAAACTCGTCTGGGGATTCCTGGTGGCACTGGTCTCAGCTGAATTCGCCGGCAGATTACACCTGCTTGACATCAGCATGATTGGGGGAAGCAGCGTCCTCTCCCTGATCGTGACCATCCTGATGGGGCTCTATGCGATCTATTCGATCGTGGCCCATTATCTCTTCCTTTCCACAAAGGATGAGCGCGGTTGCAGCTTTGTCGAACTCCTCGAGTTCAAGGCCTTCGTGATCCCGACGATCCTCCAGGTCCTCTATTACGCGACTGTGTTTGTCTGCTTTATCGCGGGGCTTACCCTGATCTTCGCAGAGCAAGCAATCGGACTCGTCGTGATCATCGCCGGTCCGATCGTGTACAGAATCGTCACCGAACTGGCCCTGGTCCTCTTCAAGATCGAGAAGAACACCAGAAAATAAAGGCATACCGCATGCTGAGAGGCTGTCCAAGTTTGGGCAGCTTTTTTTATTTTTCAACGTCCGATTGCACTCGTCCCACGTTCCCCGAAGCGGCTGACGACGAGGATGCGCTGCTGGATGAATACGGGACACCGTAGGCCGGCATGACGGTA
>JAKPMW010000076.1 GCA_029548715.1 Spirochaetota bacterium
GCAGGTTGACCATCTCAATAGCGGCCATGGCCGCATCAAAACCCTTGTTCCCGCTTTTTGTCCCGGCACGCTCAATGGCCTGTTCGATTGTATCCGTGGTCAACACACCAAAGGTCACAACCGTTTTTGCCTCGGCCGCAACAGCAGAAACACCGCTCGTCACCGAACGGGCAACATAGTCAAAGTGAGGCGTCGAGCCCCGGATCAGGGCACCCAGGGCAATCACCGCATCAAATCGCCCCGAGTCTGCAGCCGCACGCACAGCCGCGGTAACCTCGAAGGACCCGGGAACCCGAATGACCGTAATGGCATCATCCGAACTGCCATGGCGGATGAGACAGTCCACTGCCCCCTCAATCAGGCGCTCGGAGATAAAGCTGTTAAACCGTCCGACGACGAGGGCAAACCGCTTGCCCCCGGCATCCAGTGTTCCGTTGATATCCTGCATACATTCCTCCACTGGAGCCCATCAGGGCATATTGACGATGGCCGCACCCTTGCGCAGGGACAGAATCCATGCTTCAAGGGCATCGTTGAGCTTGTTTTCGTATACCGCACTCGAAATCCGGTCCCGCACCTTGTCGAGGGCGACCTGCCGCTTGTCGGCCAGCATCAGGGCATGAAAGCCGGGGAACCCGGGAATCTCGTTGACAACCCTGAAGGAAAAGACCTGGCCCTTGTAGGTCAGCTTGGAAAAAGCCGGATACAGATACTTGGGCAGATCCGGGCCGGGCAAGACATAACCCCAATCCCGCCAGACCTCGGCATTGACCGCAGCAACAGCAGCAAATCCCCAGGGATTGGCAGCCAGGGCTGCCTCGATGGCCTTGATCTGCCGCTCCTTGGCATTGCGCACGGCAAAGCTTGCCCCAACCGGCATCGAAACGTACAGATGCATGAGATGCATCTCCTGGGGCGCATTTTTCCTGTAAAAGTCCTCGATCTCCCGGTCGTCCGGGGTAATGGCCGCCGCGCCCGGGGTCTTGTAGAAGAGCTTTTGCATGACCATCTTCTTGCGCGTCTGCTCATAAAACATGTCGTAGCTGATGCCTTCCCCGGCCAGCGAGCTCTTGAAGCTGTCCAGGTCCATGCTCTGGCTCTTGAGGATGCGCTTGATCCGGTCCTCAACCTCGGCATGACCTACAATCACACCTTCCTTTTTGGCAAGCTGGGTAATCAGCCGGTCGTTGATCAGCTGGTCAGTCACAAACTGCCTCAGATTGCCCGGCACCTGCCGTTTCGCACGGGCATATTCGGCAACAACCTCCTGCTCGCGCTGGGTGATTTCGGCCTGGGTGATAATCTCGTCGTTTACCTTGATGGCGATTTTTTCGACGACAACCGCTTCGCCATGGACTGCAGCCAAGATGCCGGCACAACCGGCCAGCAGGAAACTCCTCAAACGTCGCATGCGACCCCCATTCATGTTTTACCTGCCATCCCCTGAACCAGTTCTTCAAGACGAACCGTAAACAGCACATCATCAATATCGCGGTGCAGGATCCGCCCTGCAAGCTCGTGGAAATTTTCAGAATAGTCCGAAAGCCAGATGTGGATGCGGTCACCGGCCGTGTCTCCGGCAAGCATGCCCGCTTCGGTCAGGATCTTGAGCACCGTCTCGGCAGTAGATACCGCTGAATCGACAAGGACCAGACCAGGATAGCACATGCGGATGACATCTGCAAGCAGGGGATAATGGGTGCACCCCAGCACGAGGGTGTCAATCCCGCGGGCAACCAGCTCGTCAAGA
>JAKPMW010000078.1 GCA_029548715.1 Spirochaetota bacterium
TGGTGCCGGATATGGCTCCCCGGATACTATACCGATCTCGCCTCCTGGCTTGCGGAACCTGTGCCCGTGTTCGGACAGGACGAACGCCGGAGGTTTGTCGCCGATATCGCGGGTCCGGTTGATGACCACCTTGTGGTCATCCGCTTCTTCTGCTGTGTCCATGCCCGTTCCTGGGTACGTCTGAGCGCTTTGCACAATCTCGAAGACGAGTTTCTTGTCACGCATTGTTCATCACGGCGACATGCGGTTCTCACCCATACTCCGTCCGCTGATGACAGCAGGACCGAACCGCTCTGGAAGGCTGTCCGGAAATTCCAGGAATCACTGGGAACAGCCTCGGAGCTTGAAGCCAAACGGGCAAAGCCGGTCATGTTTGTCACAGGACAGCACCGTCCCTGGGCCTGGCTTGATGTGGAGACGGACGGAGTCGGCGAGAATGGCCGGGAGATCAGCGAATTTTTTCTTGCTCCAACCAGCGGGCAGGGAAGTCCAGCCGCGTTTGTCTGGACTCCTGTGCGTTCCGCTTCAAAGCGGAGGACCGACCAGGCACTGGACACGACCGGTGTGATGCTCGAAGCCTGCCGTCAGGCTGAGATGCATACTCTTGTCGGTCACAATATCCGCCATGATGTTTCTCTCGTTGCCCACCTCAAATACCTGCTCTCCCGCACGGATTGCACAACGGAGCAGAAACTTCGCAACCATCTCGCCGGGGAATATGCCGACAAGGGCATGCTTGTTCTGGCAGGCAATCCCTCCTTGTATCATATTGTCGATACCCTGGATATAGCCTGCCTGTTTCGTCCGCATGCTCCCGATCACAGCCTTGCCGCTCTGGCTGTTGCCTGCGGGATTCAGGAAAAACAGACCCATCATGCCGACAGCGATGTGGTGCTCTTGTCCGGGACCGTATCGGTATTGTGCAGGGAAGCGGCTGAGTCTCCGGTCATCCGGGCCTGTCTTTCGTTGTTGCCCCGGCAATGGCTGACAACCCGGTTTTTGATCGAACAGGGAGTCTTCTCCGATTTTTTCAATGAAGAACAGACACAAGCGGGCACGTTTTCGGGTGTGTTCAGCCGGCATGTGCAGTCCGGTCAGGCCGGACCCGGCGAAAACGCGCACGGATCGCCCGGGGAGCGGCACACCGGCAGCATCTCTCTCGAACAATGCTGTGCTTCCAGTGCATTCAGGCAAGGGATGACGCGTCCCTCCGAGGGACAGCCAGGGCGGGCAGGAGCCCAGTATCGGGTGATGCGGACGATTGTCGATGCGATCAACCACAACGAAACGGCTGTCATCGAAGCGGGGACCGGTGTCGGGAAGACGCATGCTTTTTTGGTCCCGGTCATCGAGTATCTGGTCAACAATCCTGCAGAACGCTTTGTCATTTCGGCACACACCAAGGCACAACAGGACCAGATAAAGTCTGTGCTTGACTCCATCGTGCCGAATCTGCCGAGCGGATTCGGGTACACGGTTGTCAAGGGCAAAGGGAACTATCTCTGTCTCTCGAGATTTTTTGCGGCGGCCGACCTGGCGCTTGAAGAGATGGATGGACTGGAACAACAAAAGAGTTTGAAGCGTGAAGAACGGCAGGTCCTTGAGCGCCACCGGGCCTGTGTCATCTGGTCCGTCCTCGTCATGATGATGCACGTCACAGACAGGGGCTGGGAAGGACTTCTGGATGATGTGCCTGTCCATGCACAGGTTTCCTGGGATCCGGCCGGCGAGTTTTCTTCCGGAGCGGCGTATGCCGATCGTCTGTCGAAGTGTGGCGAGTGCACATGGTCCAGCGTCTGCCATATTCAGCGCAAAGTCCAGCGCATCAAGAGCCCGGGAACACGGTTGCTGATTGTCAATGATGCGATCCTGCTCTCGGAAGCGGAAACGACAGATGAAGATGCTCTCAGGGGGCATTCCTTCAAACGGCTGGCACGGTCGTTTGCGAGCAATCTTGTCATGGACGAAGCCCATCACACCGAAGAAACCTGGCGCAACACGACGGCCAAAAGTGCGGAGAGTGCCACTTTTTCGGCTGCCCGGACACAACTGCTTGCCCTCAAGAGGATGCTCGGCCGGTTTTCGCGTGCGTCGGGAAAAAGAGGGCGGGAACAGGGACTGCCTGTTGATTCCGGTTTGGCGGAAAATTGGTACAATGCCCATCTCTCACAGGTGTACCAGATCGAAGATGCCCTGTACGAATTTGCCGGTGAGCGGGATGACGGCAAGATCTCACCATGGGGAGGGATGCGGCGACTTTCATGGAATGATGCCGGGCGAAAGCTTCTCAGGGTCCTGGTTCAACAAAACCTCATTTTTACCGGACTTCGCGAGGATGCCCATACCCATGTTGAAGATGTTTTTTCAATTCTTCTCCAACTGGCGTATGACATATCGAACCGTACACCGATACCTGATGGCGAGCTGGCGCGAATTTTCAGATTGTTGCAACGACCCCTGTGTGCGCAACAAGAATCGCGGAACGAGACCGGGTTCGAAGCATGGTTGAAGCGGTGTGCGCAAAGACCGGAAATCGGCAGTGCAGGAAGAAAACAGATTTCGGATTGGGTCAATGGATGGGGGCTTGTGCAGGAACGCCTGATGATGGCACTCGATCCCGCAATCCTGCTCCGTCTGCTGGTGCGGGATGCCCTGCGGGAGATTCTTGCCCTCAGTTGCAAATTACGCTTTGTCGAGTCCCGATGGAATACGGATGTTGTCTCGGTCAATACGGCGCTTCTCCGGACCCTGATGCCGGGATTCGACATCAATTCAATGGACGGCCCTGTATCTCTGGTGGACTGGCTGGATCTGCAGCTTGAACTTGGTGTCCGCATGACTCTCGCGGACCGGAAAGAGAGCCAGGGTGAAAATGAGGATGATGAAGCGGATGACGACAATTATCTGACCCCGGCATCCCGGCGCAAGCGCAGGCGCAGGGGAAACACCATTATCGAGGCCAAGCTGTTCTCACGGGATGTATCGCGACAGCTTGCTGGTTTTTTTTCGCAATACCGGCGCTGTGTCCTTGTCTCGGCGACGATGGGGCTCGAGTCCCTTGCGCCCGGTGTTCTCAATCCACCGAGGATGGGCAAGGGGATTGTGGGACTTGAGCGGATAGGACTCGGTACAAAACGGTTGCGGCTTTTGCTCCAGCCCACGGCATTTGATGTGGCCAACAACATGAAGCTGGCCGTACCAGCCTGGCTCCCCTGGCCCTCCCAGAGATCAAGCGAGGCCCATACAGTCGCCTCGCTGACAGAACTGGTCAGGCTGATGCGCTTGTTGCCCCATGTCGACGAGCCCTTTGCCGCCAAGATGCTCTCCCTCTGGACTTCGCGGTTGGTGCTCAAGACTGCTGCCGGGTTGACCCCGGGGTTGATGGCCGGGATTCAGGTCGGAATCTATGCCCAGGGGACGTCTTCGTACAAGAATCTTGTCGAGCGTTTTGTCCAGCCCGGACATTCGGTCCTCCTTGGATCACAGACCTATGGCGAGGGATTTGACGTGGCACAACACCCCGGGCTGGATCCGGCTGCCGCCAACCGCAACCCGGCCGTATTTCTGGTCATCAATAAAATTCCATTTCCCCCGATGAATGATCCTGTCCATGCCTCGATCTGCGCTGACATGGAATTCGAGGACCTTGTACACGGATACAGACGTTCGTTTCACGAACATGCCAGCGACAATAATGCCCGCAATCAGGCCAGGGATACTGCGCTGGCACCGACCGTCTTTGAACGCTATATCCTCCCCCTGACCATCCGCAATTTCAAGCAATGGACCGGGCGACTCCTGCGGAAGGAACAGGATCGCGGGATGATTTTTATCCTCGATCCACGGATTGTCCACAAGCGGTTTGGACTCGACCTTCTCCATGCGATCGCCGGCCAGAATGGTCAACATCCCCGCCTTGTTGTCTATGGCAAGTCGTATGCGAAGGATCTTTCGCGGCACCGTGAACGGGTCAATGCCCTCCTTTCGTCCGCCTGTCACTCTGGCTTGCCGGTTTCACAATGGAAGGCCCCCGAATATGTCGGTGCTCTGGCCTGCGCCGAGTTGGCCGGAATAAACCCGGTTTTTCAGGAATTCAGGGCCGACCGTGTCGGACAGCTTGCGGTCTGGGAAGGACCCGAGTTGCACGAGCGGATCAGGACCCTCTCCGATGACCAGGCAGGGCCGGGACACCATGGGAATGATGTTCCGATCGGATTGATCCAGGCCAATCGCAGCCTCTTCCGGCTGGCGGATGCTCTTTTTGTCCGCAGTAACGCTGTCGTCCCCATCGATGGTCCCGTGGATCTTGTCGGGATCCTGCAGGATTGGTCCCTGCGCACATCCCATCCCGAGATCTTCAATTCTGTGCTGACCGGCTTGCTCGGGCGGGATCGGCCACCCAGGCTGCATCGGCTTGGTGACAATCTGCGTGATCTCGAAATTTATACCCGCGAGTGGCTCAGACACGCGGTCAAAAAAACCGGAAGTTTGCCTGCCCATGCCTCGCGATCGCTTCTGGTTCTGGTCGAATCGCTCAACAAGGGATTGCATCCCGTTTTCCGCTATGACGGGAGTGGCGTGCATATTGACAGCCAGTACGAAGTCTCACGGACGGTCATGGAAAACGGCAGGCCCGTCTTTTTTTCCCTTCCGACGAGTTTCGGGAAATCGTTTTGCTACCAGGCACCAGCACTGATCGGAAAGGGCCTGACCGTTGTTTTCGAACCAACCAAGGTTCTGGTGCAGGACCAGGTTGTCTCGCTCGGATCCGCTCTTCCGGAGATCCAGTACGCGGTTGCCGGATTGTGCGAGGACTTTGGTGATGCGGACGAAATCCTCGCACGCCTTGAGCGGTGTGATCCGACACTCAAATTGCTCTGGTTGACTCCGAAACAGTTGTCCAATACCGCGTTGTGGATGCGTCTTGTGGCGCATCCGCATATAGAACGCTTTGTCTTTGACGAGTACCACATGACAGTCCTTTGGGGACAAAACGAACTGGATCCCGAATACGGGCTGGCCTGGTCACTGGTCGGACACTGCCGGAGGCGGGCGGTCTCACGGGGCCAACCCAAGCCCGGCGTCTTTGGTTTTACGGCGACCGCATCGGTCGAGCTGGACCGGATCG
>JAKPMW010000022.1 GCA_029548715.1 Spirochaetota bacterium
AGATTTAATTACCAGGATGAACGCAGACGATTCAGACACTGCGTTCATCCAATGTCGGCCGCAAGGCTGACTGAAACAAACGAAGACACAGGAGCCGCCCGCAGGGGCGGCTCCTGCTATTTCAGAAGTGCAGAAATTTGATGTACCTTGCAAGAGCGACACCAAGGCCGGGGTTAAACAGTGTTTATCGTATAAAACGTTATTAGAATGATGTGCTTCAACCGGCCGCAGGTATCGCGATCCTCGCTGCAGCAGTCTCGCTTGCGGCATCCTGCCTCGCTCGACACTCGCGCATCCATGCGCAGCAGTCTCGCTGACGGCATCCTGCCTCGCTCGACACTCGCGCATCCATGCGCAGCGCAGGCCGCCATTGAGGGGTAAGATTTAATTACCAGGATGAACGCAGACGATTCAGACACTGCACTCATCCAATGTCGGCCGCAAGGCTGACTGAAACAAACGAAGACACAGGAGCCGCCCGCAAGGGCGGCTCCTGCTATTTATATATGAATGCGACTCGGAGTCGTATGAATGTATTGTAAAATAGCGATGCGACTCCGGGAGTCGCATGATCGGTTGCCTCAGATACCGGTCAAGAGTGCCCGCGAATAGTCCACGCGCCTAAAACGCGTTGTGATACACAAATCCGCTGATGACTCCGTTGGAGAGGGTGTACTGCACCTGCATCCGCTCGAGCGAGCGTGAGACGAGATTGGACCTGATGCTGGTTGCGGCCGGGTTGAGCAGGTTGGAAAGGATCGAAGCGGGTTTTCCGATGTCAAGCTGTTTCCGGACAGCCTCCGGTGCGGACGCGCTGATGGTTGCGGCATGGACCGTTTCAAGATCGGGCGCCTCCGAAAAGCCCAGCGTCATGCCGGGCCAGACGAGCTCGTGCTGGATGATGCTCATCCCGCTGACAGTGGCAAAGCTCTGGCGCGCGGAGAGGGGCTGGCCAAAACGTGCGTTCGCCGAGCGGACGGTCTTTCCAAAAACGGTGTGCAGGATGGCGGGGACGCGGTCCAGGGCCAGACCCGCCGGGGCATCCTGTCCGGGTTGAACCGGCCTGACAAAGCCGCCAAAGACCCAGCCCGACCGTGTCCCGCTTGTGCAGTAGAGCCAGGGCGCCGAGATCCCGTCGATCCGGTTGGTTGTGCGGGAGTTGGAGAGGACACGAATCCTGCTTCCGTAGGGCAGGAGCGTCACCTTGGCCGAAGACGAAGCGGGCTTTTCGCGCAGGACCAGTCCGGTATGGGCGATCACGGCGCCCTCCCAGGCCGCTGCCTTTTTGGTCTCTCCCGTCGCCTGATCGGTCCCGCCCGTGCAGGCTGAAATGAGTACGAGCCCGGCCAGAATTGCCTTGTTCATACATGATCACTCACGTATATGTTTCGAACGATAATTTTATATGTCGTCACTGCAGCCTCCAGTTTCTTTCCCAATCAGTTTTCTGATTTCCTCATCAAAATCTGAAATGTACTGTGTATCTTGAATAACCCTGAATTTATCATACTCGCCCTCGGCTTTGATTTTTGCTTCCAAAGCAGAGACTTTTCCTGTATCCAGCAGAATAGGATAATCCGAAAGAGCCAAGAATTTGTCCAGAAATTGGACCCAGTCTTTCATGTTGGTCACAATGCCCCGGCGGGCCCGGTTTTCGGCCAAATCCAGGTAGGCTGTGACGATTCGTTCCAATTCTTTGAGATGTTCCTGATTGAGATAGTTCTTCGCGATGGTCACATCGGATTTCAGGATTTTACCATCTGGGGCATGCTTCCAGGTTTTTAGACCCATGTAGAGCTTTTGTGCGTCTGCCTCGGTATAGATGATTTCGGCGGCAGTTTTACCCTGTATAGCCCAATGCATTTTATTCTGCACAGTGGCAAAAAACGCCTTGGTTGTTTCGTCGTTCCGGTCATAATCAGCGGAAAGAGCATAAATATCAGTGATTTTCTGGTAGAGCCTGCGTTCACTAAGGCGGATTTCGCGGATGCGTTCCAGAAGCTCATCGAAGTAGTCCTGCCCAAAGTGCTTGATCTGCTTGAGGCGTTCATCATCCATGGCAAAGCCTTTGATGATGTATTCATGCAGAATCCCGGTAGCCCATTTGCGGAATTCGGTAGCCCGGTGGCTGTTGACCCGATAGCCCACAGCTGTTATGGCCCGCAGGTTGTAGTAGAGAACCTCTTTTTCCTGAGTTTTTCCTTCTATGGCACCATGCTGAGTGGTCTGTGCAAATTTTGCACAGACCACTTGTTCGTGTAATTCACCTTCTTCAAAGATGTTTTTCAGATGCTTTGATATGACGCTTCGGTCCTTCTGAAACAGTTCGGCAATCAGCTTCTGAGTGAGCCAAAGGGTTTCATCATGAAAATAGACATCGATGTTGACTTTGCCGTCAGCAGTCTTGAAAAGGACGAAGTTGGAAAACTTTTTGGGGAGGTTAGGATTGGTCATGGGCTTTCTCCTGGCCAGTACCCGTTTTGATCGAGACCTGAGGAAGCAAACCGCTTTCAAACTCCAATGGAGTCAGATGAGCGGGAGAGGTATGCATCCGACAGGCCCTTCAAGGCATTGTACGAACGTACGCCGTAGCCCGGATTCGGTCAAGATCCTTGTATCAATACTACGCTCCCGCTTGAGGGTCCTCAAACAGATTTCGCACAGGCATTGTCGCGGCAGGTGCTGCATACGATTTCGGTGTACTCATGGTAGTATTCCCTTGAATAGCGCTTCATGGTACTAAAAAAGGTCCTTGCCTGCAACGTCCCGCAGGTATGCGCCGTTTGTTTTTCGTCCAATAAGCGACTGAAGGGAGCCAATTTGAGCAGAGGCGGGTTTGAAACCCGCCCTTGCTATCCCCCCGGGGAGGGGGGATTACGTGACAGCCAAAAGGCCGCCAGCGGCACAGCGTGCCCGGTCGATGCCGCTGCGAACAATCAGAGTGTCCTGGCAACATCCCCAAAGGCCGCATGGACTTCTTTTGCTTGCCCGCCCCAGGTGATATCGCAGACCACCCGGCCGTAGTCGCGATCGACCCGCTTGACGATGGCGGGCACAAACGAACCGACGTAGGGGACGTGGACGCTGTCACCGGGCTTGACATCCGGCCTGAGCGGGACGGGGCGACAAGCCGATTGTTCAAAGACAGCCATCCGGCCGGCAAATCCCAGGGCCAGGACCTTGCTTCCAGCGGCGGTGATCACCTGCCACTTGCGCCAGCGCGGCGAGTAGCCAGTCGCATCCAGGACGGCGATCGTGGTTCCCCGTGAAAAAACCTGCTCAAGCTGCACAAAGCTGTCGGGCTTGAGGCGGTTGACACTCTGGGCCAGCGGCTTGCCGTCGCGACCCCTGGCCGGATTGGTCCAGTCAATGTCGAGGTAGACTACCTCGGGCTGGGCCGGATTGTCGGCATTGACCACGTAGCAGCGCTGCATCCCCGAACCGGTTTGCCACCACGAAAGGAGGATATCGACTTTTTTGGCCCGTCCCCCGGCTGCCAGCGGAACGATCAGGGCGTTGGGGACAAGGGTGATCTTGCCAAAGGACTCAAGGCGCGAATCGGTCGCACCCGGCTCGACCATGCGCGAGGTATAAAAGATAAACGTGACCTTGTCGGCGCCTTTTTGGACAGCATCCTGCAACCACTTGTACGAAGGTGTCAGGACATATTCACCAGCCCGGGCCGTGGTGGGGACATCGGGAAAGCCCGGGAAGGGGCGCACGACGCTTGGCGTCTGGCCAGTCAGGGGGAGAAAGAGTGACAGGGTCAACAGGACAAGGGCAGAGCGGACAAGGCGCGGCATGCAATCCTCCGGGGGAGCTGGTGTACTCGTCTTTACTGTAGCACACAGACGGGATTTGACAGGGGCGGGCGGGGATTGTGGAGATCATGAAAGTATGAATTTGTGTATGGCGTCCGCTGCCTGTGCCGATTTTCATGCACTGGTCCGGCGGGGCGGTGTGTGCGCTATGCCGAAAAGGAAGGGGTGGGTCGATATACGTGACGGATGGCAGAAATACCGTGGCGTTTTATGTGTGCATGTAGGGGCGGGTTTGAAACCCGCCCCTACGGTAAACAACGTATGTGAATCCGCTCTGGAGCCACAATGTTGGTGTATGCGATTCCATATATCCGGTTTGGATTGATCGTCAACGGCCCAGCATCCTGTGGGTCGTAGAGGGACAGGGATACCAGGTCTTGCAGGAAAAGGGACGGGAGTACTCGTGCCTGTAGTCCGGGTTAACGCCAAACATCCCTGACCGCCAGATTATCGTACCGGTCCAGGGTCTTTAACCATTTCGGCATGCTTTGCCTGATCGTCTGGTGCAATCCAGCCAGGTCCTCCGCGCTGACCAGGCCCTTCTCATGCAGGAAGGCGTAGAACTTCTTGAGGCTTACTGCATTGCCCTGGAGGCTTGCCCGGCTTGCCCACATCGTCTTCTTGATGAACCAATAGCCGAGAAACGTGTCCACGGCACACGCGCAGTCTTGTGCTTCCCGCGCCTCTTCATACAGTAGGTATTTGTTGATGTAAATATCGATGTTGAAAACATGTTTATTTATCGTCTTGTCCGATAGTCCCGACGACTCAAGCCGGGCCGCGAACTCCGTAAGCAGCGTCTTGTTGGATTCCCGTATCCGACTGCAGTCTTCCTTGTATTTATCGTAGTTGTCCATCTTTTCCACAGTCAGCATTCACAACCGCACAGATCACATCAGCTACACAATTTCTGTCCTACAAAAATCCTGCATGAAACCAAGCGCTGCACAAGCTGGATGCCAAGACCGGGGCCAAATTCCTCTGAGCACCAAACGACACCATTTTATCGTGGTTTTTTTCTTCTGTCTATAGGGATTACGTATTGCGTTTTTTATGCAATGAATATCGATTCATTTGCAACAACAGGGCCAACCGATACCGATTAGTCCATCAAGACGAAGACCTGCTCTCCCTACCC
>JAKPMW010000163.1 GCA_029548715.1 Spirochaetota bacterium
TGCCCTCTATGATCACCACAGCCGTCCGGCCGAGGCGATTGCCGTTCTCGAACCGGCCTTGCGCCGTCATCCCGGTCATCGCTGGCTGCCCCAGACCCTGGCCTGGTCCTGGTACAAGCACGGAGACCAGCTTTTTGCGGCTGGACAGACCAACTCCGCATCCGCCGCTTGGGATCTCTTCTGGAAGACGATCGGTCCGGACAATCCCCACGCCCACATGAGCTATCTCTGGAAACTCTACGCCCTGGGCCGTTATCAGGATGCCCAGCCCGTGATTGCAGACGCCCTCAAGCGCACGGGGATGACTGATGAACTCTACCGCTGCATCTACTGGCTGACTTCGGAGCAGATTGACAGGTTGCGGAGTGCCAGGCCGGCCATGCAGGGACGCGAGGATGTGATCGCCATGTACCGGCAACTGTATCAGCATGCCGCCAGCCGTGAGCGGGAGTGGGAACGAGGTATCACCTATCGCCATCTCGCGGCCATGAAGGCCTATCACCAGCTCAACGAAGATCATGACTCGATCTGTCCCTACTGGAAACCCTATTCGCCAGGGGAACAGGCGGCAGCGAGACGGATTCTGGCCCGGCTCGAACAGGGGCTGCCCCCTGAACTTGAGTTCGTTGTCAGAAATTTCAGGGGTCAGGTGCTCTATCGCGAGGGACGTTTTGGCGAGACAGCCCGCGAGATGACGGCACTGGTTGCCGTTGCGGCACGGCTGCCCTGGGCGGGCAGGATGGGGTACACGCAGTCCGTCGTCGTGCCTTTTCCGGTTCGAGGGATCTGCCAGGTCACAAGCCGTCACAGTCCGCGCTACATCACCCACATGGGACTCAACCGTGAGTGCTACGATATCTGGGGCGCTGATTCCGCCGGACGCTGGATCCCCGAAGGTGCTGAGCGGACCCGGAATGAATCCTGGTACGGCTTCGGCCGGGAGATCATCGCAGTGGTGGACGGGGTAGTCGAGACTGCCGTGGGGCAGTACCCGGATGATCCCCCCGAGTCCACCGTCCTCGGACCGAAAGGAAATCACGTTGTCATCGTGGACAACGCCGGGCGCAAGTACAACTATTATCATCTCAGGCAAAATTCAGTGCGCGTCCGGGCAGGGCAACGGGTACGCCGGGGCGAGGTGATCGCCCTTTTGGGGAATTCGTCGTCTACCTCGGCCCATCTCCATTTTGGTGTCTATTCTCCGGACTGGCTGGTCAGCCTGCCTGTCTTGTTCGAGCGCTATCACGTGATCAAAAACGGAATCCGCAGCGAGGTTGTGCGTGGCCAGCCCGCCGGCAACGGTTCGGATGACATCGTTGAAACGCGGCAGTAGGCGTCCTGTTCCGATGTATCCGCCAGAGAGGCGATGCGTTTGCCGGAGTTTTCTTTGTGAAGTTCTGTGCTTGCGTGCAACGGGTGTGACCCTGGTCCGTCGGCAATCGGCGAAAGTAGTCTTTGTGTATGGGTGACTTCGGGATAGCCTCCGCAATACTTCCGGATTAATCCTGCAGGGAGAGTCCCTGTTTTTGTGATCATCCCGCACCCGTGCGAATACCGCGTTGACAAGTTCGCGCATGGCAGGGTATCCTGTCCCGATGCCGGAGAACCTCTACAAGGATTTGCTGAACGCAGCACCCTGGGCCTGGGCACGCCATCGCTTTGTCAGGGATGGTGCAGGTGTGGCGACGGATTACGTCTTCCTCGAGGTTAACGAAACTTTTTGCGGGATGACGGGGCTCCAGCGGGATGCCATCATTGGCCAGCCGGTCACTGGGGTGATCCCGGGCATCCGCAGCGGCGGGTTTGACTGGGTTGCGCACTATGACGACATGATCCAGAGGGGGCAGCCGAAAGAATTCGAGCAGTATGCCGGGGAACTCGGAAAATGGTTTCGTGTTCAGGTCCTTCCCGGCGAGGATGATACTTTTACCACGTTTTTTGTCGATATCACCCGCGAGCACGCACGGATTGACGAGCTGGACCGGTTTTTTTCGGTCAACCTCGATCTCCTCTGCATTGCTGATGTCGAGGGCAATTTTATCAAGGTCAACTCGGCCTGGGAAGACATCCTCGGATATTCGGTCGCCGAGCTTGAAAACCGGCGTTTTCTTGATTTTGTGCACCCTGACGACATGGCGGCAACCCTTGGGGCCATCTCATCCCTGGCAGGCCAGAAGGATGTTCTCAATTTTACCAATCGCTACCGCTGCCGGGACGGGAGCTGGCGCTGGATCGAGTGGCGCTCCCATCCCTATGGCAGGCTGATCTACGCGGCTGCCCGCGACATTACCGAGCGCGTCAGCAAGCAGGCCCTGATCGAATCCCTCTCCCGGCAATACGAGCTGGTCTTTGACGGGACGCTGGATGCCATCTTTCTGGTGCAATATTGTGAGGACAAGCACTGGCGCTATGTCCGGACAAACCGGGCTCATCAGGCGGATACGGGGCTGGATTCCGGGGCCATCAATGGAAAGACTCCGCAGGAACTCCTTGGCGCGGATCTGGGAGTGCAGGTTGCGGACAGGTACGACCGTTGTCTTGCCGGCAACAGCCCCATTACCTACGAAGAAAGTCCAATCCTTCCGGCCGGACAGCGGATCTGGCTGACAACCCTGACGCCTGTAACTGGTGCGGACGGGATGCAGTATGTTGTCGGTTCATCGGTGGATATCACCGAGCGGAAGGGCATTGAAAGCCGGCTCAAGGAGCAGACGGCACTTCTTGAGGGCCTCCTTGATTCCATCCCCGATATCGTGTTTTTCAAGGACCTTGCGGGATGCTATCTTGGCTGCAACACCCTTTTCTGCGAGCTGGTGGGCCGGCACCGGAGCGATGTTGTCGGGTATACCGATTACGATTTTTTCCCCCGGGCTGTGGCGGACGAGTTCAGGCGCCATGACGGCCTGATGCTGGAGAGCGGGAAAGAACGCAGCAATGAGGAGTGGGTGACCTTTCCTGGAGGGAGAAGGGCCTTTCTTGAAACACTCAAGGCCCCGTTACGCGATCTGACCGGCAAGACCATTGGCCTTGTTGGCGTGGGTCGTGACATTACGGACCGCAAGCGGATCGAGGCCGAGCTTGTGCGTGAAAAGGAGCGGGTTGAAAACTTTATTGAAGGAACCAACATTGGGACATGGGAGTGGAATGTCCAGACCGGAGAAACTGTCTTTAACGAACGCTGGGCTGCGATGGTAGGGTATACCCTTGATGATCTGGCCCCCGTTTCGATCGAGACCTGGGGCCGACTGGTTCATCCCGATGACAGCGCTCATTCTGAAAGGGAACTGGCCCGGGTTTTCCGGAAGGAGAATGATTTTTACGACTGCGAGTGTCGTATGCGGCACAAGGATGGACACTGGGTCTGGGTCCACGATCGCGGCAAGGTTCTTCGCTGGACGGAGGACGGCCAGCCCCTTGTTATGTACGGCACACACATGGACATCAGCCTGCGCAAGGAGGCCGAGGCGGCCCTGCGTGAAGCCAGCCGTCTGGCTGAAGAGGCCAGTCTGGCAAAAAGCCGGTTTTTGGCCAATATGAGTCATGAGATCAGGACTCCGCTCAACGGCGTGATCGGTTTTGCCGATCTCATGTCCCGGACCAGACTGGATCCGCTGCAGGATCAGTACATGAAAAACATTGTCCACTCTGCCAACTCGTTGATGGATCTGATCAACGATGTTCTGGACTTT
>JAKPMW010000169.1 GCA_029548715.1 Spirochaetota bacterium
GCCTGTGAGAGCTTGAGCATGAGGGGGAAGACGAAGTCGATCACACCGTGTTTCTTGTTTCCTCCGATCGAGAGCCGGACGGCACCACCTTCGCCGATCCGGCTGCCTGCGCCCGGCTCGTGCGAAGAGACGACACCGCCCGCTCCGCCCGCAACCGGAACGGGGACCGCGGTGATGTTGTTCAGCGCCAGCCAGCGGACGGCCTCGTCAAAATCCTTGCCCCGCAGGTCGGGCAGCTCGACCGATGAGTGGGAACGGCCGAGGCTGACCACCACGTCGACGACGAGGGGGTTGATCACAGGTGAGGTCGGGGCTGGTGTCTGGGCAGCGATCAGGCCTGCCGGGATTGTCTCGGAATGGCCATAGGCGATCCGGCCAAGCTCGGCCTTGTAGTTGGTGGAGGCGTGCGCCTCGAGGGTCTGGCGGGCGTCGGCCGGGGTCTTGCCGACGAGGTTGGGGACCTCGCCGGATCTGGCCGGCTGGTTGATAAAGAGCATGACCCCGCGTTTTTCGCGGGTAAAGAATCCGCCCTTTGGTTCCTGGTCGAGCACGATCCCGGACGGGCGGGAGATGTCGCTGATGGTCTTGATGGTACCGTACAGGTTTTTGTCCTGCAGCTCGGAGAGGGCCTGGATCACGTTCATCCCCGTGACATCGGGAACGGCGGACATCCCTTCGCCGCTCTTCCAGATCGAGATGAAGGCGATTGCGCTCATCAGGCTGAGGCCTGTAAAGACGAGAAAGACCACGGCGATGCGCTTTGTGTGGAAAAACCAGAGGTCTCGTTCGGTGACGACGTCGCTCTTGCGCATGGTCAGCCAGCGCCAGAAACGTCGTGCCTTTTGGGTCGCCCATGAAAATATGCGGCGGATACTGCCGGGAAGGGGAATGGTCGGGAATCGCATGCTGTCTCCTTGAATCGGGAACTGTGAGTCTTGAAAAATCAGGTTATTCAAACCGCTCGCCCGGGGTCGGGCGAACACCGTTGATGCAGTCTGCTGCACTCATCCGCTTGCGGTTTTCGGGCTGCACCTCAAGCAGTGAGAGAATCTGTCCGTCTCCGCAGGCGACCAGCAGTTCGCCGCGCGCAGCTTCGACGATCAGGCCGCCGTCCGCCGCGGAATGCCTGGCCAGAGCGGAGTCATGGGGGCAGGGCCGGGCCCTGTGGATGAGGAATTTGTTCCCCCTGAAGGTCGTCCAGGCTGTGCGGTGCCCGGCGAAGGCCCGGATCCGGTTGTACACTGTCCCTGCGGGGCAGCTCCAGTCAATCCGGCGCATCTCGGGCCCGATCTTTCCGCAGTGGCTTGCCTCGGGCGCTGGCTGGGGGGTGAAGACGGCGGTCCCGTTTTCGAGTGCAGAGACAGCCCGGGGCAGGGCGGCCAGGCCGGCTGCAACGAGCTTGCCGAAGAGTTCGGGGAAGTGATCATCCGTTGCAATCCGGACGGTTTCGCTCTCCATGACGTCTCCTGCGTCGAGGGCCTCGACGATCCGCTGGATGCTGACTCCTGTCTGCCCGGTTCCGCAGAGCAGGGCAGCCTCAATGGGTGAGGCACCCCGGAATGCAGGGAGCAGTGAGAAATGGACATTGATGGTCTCAAGGCGTGGAAGGGCGAAGACCGAGCGAGGCAGGATCCGTCCGTAGGCAACAACGACGCCGAGGTCGGCGTTGAGGGGCTTGATCTGCTCAACAAGGCCCGGGTCACGGGGGGACTCGGGCTGAAAGCAGGGTACACCGTGCGAGTCTGCCCAGACTGCCGGTCCGGGGCGGTGCATCCCCCGTCCCCGTCCGCTCGGGCGGTCGGGGGCAGTGATAACACCGACGACGTTGCCCAGCGTTGCCAGGCAGTCGAGGTAGGTCTCCGTATAGTCGGGTGAGCCGAAAAAGAGAAAGCGCATGGGTATGTGGTCCGGCCTGCCGCGGGCGACAGGTCAGGCTCTCCTTTCGGCGGTTTTACACTTCTTCTGGGTGCGGGCTTCGAGTCGCGCAAGCTGCTGTGCCAGTTTTTCGCGTTCGGCCGGTCCCAGTCTGTCGACAAAGAGGATTCCGTCAAGGTGATCGATCTCGTGCTGAAGAACGCGGGCCATAAAACCCTCGGCCTGGAACCGGATTGGCTCTTCCTGCAGGCTGATGCCCTCGACCATGATTCCGGAAGGTCTGAAAACCACGCTGTGAATCCCGGGGACGGAGAGGCAGCCTTCATCGTATCCGCTCTCCTGCCCGAAATAGCCGGTGATCCGGGGGTTGATGAGGGCCAGCTCCTCGTGGCGGCCGTCCTCGTCGAAACCGACAACGCAGATCCGCTTGAGGACATCCACCTGGGGCGCTGCGAGACCAACCCCGGGGGCCTTGTACATCGTGCGCAGCATATCCCGTACCAGCTCCCGGATCTCCTGGTCCACCCGGTCGACAGGGGCAGAGGGCTGGACAAGGTCGGGATGGCCAAAGGTGATGATATCAAGTGTGTTTTTTGGTCGCAACAGCATGCACCGGCCCTCACAATCAGGAATACAGACAATAGCTTAAATATAGCAAAACGCGGAAGCAATGCGGTGCATGCGCAGGCTGTTCTGGCTCGCGGGGCCTGCGTCAGAGCATGGACTGGGGGTCTACGTCAATCTCGACGTACACCTTGCCCCTTCCGCCTTCAGCCAGACCGGCCTGTCTGAGCAGCCCCGCAAGGGTAGTCATCGACGCTGCCTTGAGGAGCAGGTGATAGCGCCACCAGTTGGCACGCTTTTCGACCGGGCAGGAAACAGGCCCCAGAAGGCTGACGCCTGCCGGAAGGATCCCGCGCAGTTCGCTGGCGCAGGTGGTGATGGCTTCCAGGGCGGGCTCGGGTTCGCTGCTGCGCATGACAATCCGGACCAGGCGCGAAAAGGGCGGCCAGCCACATTCCCGGCGGCGCTCGATTTCGCGCAGGATAAAGCCGGCGCTGTCGCGCCTGATGATGCTGGCAATCGGGTCCTCGTCGGGCAGGCTGGTCTGGATAAAGGCCCGTCCCTTTTTCCCCGCCCGGCCTGTCCGGCCGATAACCTGCACCAGCTGGGTGTGCACCCGTTCAAAACTGCGGAAGTCGGGAAGGGCGAGTTCTGCATCGGCCGCCAGGATCCCGACGACTGTCAGATCGGGAAAGTCCAGCCCCTTGGCGACCATCTGGGTTCCGACCAGGGCATCCAGCCGCTTGTGCGAAAAGTCCTCAAGGATCTCGAAGAGGGCATCCTTTGATCCGGCGATGGTGTCCGAGTCAACCCGGCCGAGGCGCAACCCGCTCATTCGCTTTTCAAGAAATTCGACCACCCGCTCGGTACCGGCACCCCCGGTCCTGATTTTTGCTCCCCCGCAGGAGGGGCATCTTCCGTTGAAGGGGAGGCTGTAGCCACAATGGTGACAGAGCAGAATCCCCCGCTCGCGGTGCAGGGTCAGGGAGATACTGCAATGGGGGCAGCTCGCAGCCGTGCTGCAGTCGTCACAGGTGATCCAGGGGGCGTACCCCCGGCGGTTGAGGAAAAAAAGGGCCTGTTCGCCCCGTCAGAAGGCTTCGCGGGCCGCGCTGACGAGAGGGGGGGCGACAAGTGCACCCTGCGGCTGGTGTTTCATGTCCAGGATGATGACCTCGTGCTCGGCGTGTGCCGAGATGCGCTCGTCCAGCGCCACCCTCGTGATGGCCCCGCTGTGTGCATGCCAGAGGGATTCGATTGAGGGGGTGGCGCTCCCGAGGACAAGACAGCCCGTCCGGGCGGTGCGGCGAAAGGCCACCTGACGGGCGTGATAGCGTGGGCAGTCATCGGCCTTGTAGCTTGATTCGTGCTCCTCGTCAATGATGAAGAGGCTGTCCTCGCCCACCGGAGCAAACACAGCCGAGCGGGCGCCGATGGCCACCTGTGCTTCACCCGAGGCAAGGCGGCGCCATTCCCCGATCCGCTCTGCCGCAGTCAGGCGCGAGTGAAGCACGGCAATCTGTCCGGGGAAGATGCTGGCAAAGCGCCCGATGGTTTGCGGAGTGAGTGAAATCTCGGGCACGAGGATGACGACCTGCCGTCCGCTCTGGACGGCCCGGCGTGCGAGGTGCCGGTATACCTCGGTTTTTCCGCTTCCTGTGACGCCATGCAGGAGAAATCTCCGGCCGGCGTTTTCCTCTATCCCCTGCGAAATGACACGGACGGCTTCGGTTTGCCCGGCGTTGAGCGGGTAGAGCGTCTCGGTGGCACCGCTGTCCCGTGCGGGCAGCCTGGCTGCGGCCAGATCGGCGGTGGCTGTGCCTCTCCGGCCGGGGGGGATCATGGTCGCGAGTGCCTGCCCGAGAGAGCAGAAGTAGTATCCGGAGAGCCAGTGCGCCAGCTCGAGGGTTTTTGGGGAACAGACTGGCGCCATGTCGATAAAGCGCAGGATCGGCTGGACGGCGGTTCCGGCTGGGAGGTCGGGCGGGGGGGTGTCGCGTACCGCAGTCACAAAGCCGGGCAATCTTCGTCCGGCGAAGCGGACCTCGACCCGCCGCCCGGCAAGTGGCGCGTCGGTCTGCCCGGGGGCGGACCGGGATGCCGTGCGCTTTTTGGGGGGCGTGGCTGTCCGGCGGATTCTTTGCCCGATGCTGCCATCGTCGGGGACCTGATAGCAAAATACCTTGTCGACGGGCAGATTGAGGGCTACGTCAATGTACGGCATGATCAAGCTCGTCCAGCAGGCGGCGGATGCGTTTGAGGTCTTCCCAGGCATCACGCTTGCGTGACGGGTCGCGCAGGAGGAATGACGGATGGAATGTGGGTATGACCGGAATTCCCCGGTATTCGAGGGTTTGTCCGCGCAGTCTGGTTACTCCCTCGGTGCATCCCATGAGGGTCTTGACGGCTACGGACCCCAGTGTGGCGATGATCTGCGGGCGAATGATGTCAATCTGTGCATCAAGGTACCCGCGGCAATTGGCCACCTCTTCGGGAAGCGGGTTGCGGTTGTTTGGCGGCCGGCACTTGATGACGTTGGCGATATAGACTTCATCACGCACAAGGCTGATGGCGGCCAGCATCTTTGTCAGGAGTTCGCCGGACGGTCCGCAAAACGCGATCCCGCGCAGGTCTTCCTGTTCGCCAGGCCCTTCGCCGATCAGCATCAATCTGGCCGAGGGGTGTCCCTGTCCAAAAACGAGGTTGTGCCGCCGGGCTGCAATTTCGCAGCGGGTGCAGTCCGCAAAGGAGAGACGGAGTGCCTCAAGGGCTGCGGCCGGATCCGTGGAAGGCGTATCTGTCACCTGGTCCTGGCCTGTGACCTGGTCCAGGGGGGACGCAGGAAGCGGGGAGTCCTTCAGCGGCGACGGTTCACCGCGCAGCCAGGCCCTGAAGAGCAGGACTGTTTCGTATACATCCCTGACATCGTTTTGGTGTGGCATGACCTGCCGTGCCCGGGATCAGTCGAGTGAGTCCGAGATGCCGATATCGGATGACTCGTCGGAATCCCCGCCCAGTGCGTCGTCTCCGATGTACTGTTGCAGGCTCTCGGACTGCTGGGACATGTGCATTGTCTCTTTTTCCTCGGCGGTCTTGCATTTGATGCACTTGAGGGCGTAGGGCATGATTTCGAGCCGCTTGGACTCGATCTCCTGTCCACAGGCGATGCAGGACCCGAAGCTGCCGTCGGTGATCCGTTCGAGGGCTGCATCGATCATCTGGAGGGTGGCCTTTTCGTTTTGGCTCATGCCGAAAATGAGGTCTTTTTCGGCCATCTTGTAGGCCTGGTCCACCAGGTCGCCCATGCTCTCGTCGGAGAGTCCGCTGTAGTCCTCGTTGTCACGCAGCAGCTCGGTAATGATCTGCTTTTTCTTTTCTTCAAGGATTTTCTCGTATTTCTTCGAGTCTTTCTTGTTCATGCTGACCACCTCCGGACGTATCTGACCCCGACCCCGAATCAAGAGTCCGTACATAGTACGTAAGTATGCCCCTAAGGTCAAACAAATTCAGGCCCGGAAGAAGTTTTTCTCGCGCTGTCAAATGGTGGCGCTGTCTCCCGGGTCTTGACGGAAAGCGGGCTGCGGGGCTACATTACACTGCAGGACAGGGGGCTTGGCATGCGGGTCGAGAGGATCGCCATCAGCAGCATCAAGGTTGTTGACAGGGTGCGCGAGGACTATGGTGACATTGAAGGTCTGGCGGCCAGCCTCAGGCAGGGCGGTCTGGTGCAACCCATTGTGGTGGACGAAAAATTCCGCCTGATCGCCGGAGGCAGACGGCTCAAGGCTGCCACGATGCTTGGCTGGTCCCAGATAGACGCCTGCATCGTCGCTGGACTGTCTCCCCTGCAAAAGCTTGATCTCGAGGTCCAGGAAAACCTTGTGCGCAAGGATCTGACGGACGCGGAGATCGCCAAGAGCATTGAAATGAAAAAGCGGCTCATGCGTCGTCCCTGGTATGTCCGCCTCTGGGAGTTTTTGAAGAGTCTGTTTGAGCGTTTTCTTGCTCTTTTCAGACGGCGCTGAACAGGACCGGGAGCAGTATGCGCACCTCATACAACAACGTCAATTCATCGACAGGTCCCTCAGTCTGTTTGGAGACCTGTCCCCGCCGTCCGCAAGCAGAGGCATCCGTATGAAGCTCAAGGCATGTTCCCTCGTCTATTCGAGCCAGCTTTCCGGGCAGGACTTTCCCGGTCTGGGGGACATGCGTCCGCGTTTCCTTCTTCCTTTCGCCGGCCGCTTTACCTATCTCGACATGTTTCTTTCCCCCCTGGTCCGGGCGGGGGTGCGCAACCATCTTGTTGTCACCCAGCGCCATGCGGAGACTGCGCACACCTATCTTGAGTCCGCCTGGGGTGATGAGGGTTTCAAGGTGCTTCCCTTCCTGCCTGAAAGCGGGGATGTTCCATTTGATGCCCAGATGTACTCGGTTTTCAAAAGCGAGCTTTCGCCGTACGTTTTTTTCGGGCAGGTGGATCATCCCTGCTGGTTTGACATGGCCGAACTCGCCAGCGAGATGCGCATGCGTGTGCGGGGCGTTCAACCGGTTTTTGGCAGGAAAGCGGCCGGAGTCATCCTTGTCGAGCGGGGCGAGCTTCTGGATGTGCTTTCGCAGATGGTCAAGAAGGCTGTCCCGGCTGCCCGTGTCCTCGAAAAAGCGTTCCAGATTCTGGTCAAGGGTGACCGGGTGAAGCAGGTGCCGGTAGAAGGCTACTACCTCCAGGTCAACAGCCTTCAGGAGTATATCTCCGCCAATCTCGCGATTCTTCAGCAGCAGGAGCAGTTCAGGACCCTTTTTGCCCGGGTCCCTCTCCAGAGCGGTCTTTCCGGCAAGGCGCAGGCGACTATCGAGAGCACGGCCTCGTTTTACCGCTCGAGCCTTGCGGACCGCTGTGTTGTCCGGGGGGATATCTATGATTCGGTTCTCTTTCCCGGAGTCGAAATAGGAAAAAACACGGAGGTGCGTGATTCGGTGATTCTCCCCGGCGTGCGCATCGGTGACAATGTGCGGATTGCCCGCTGCATGATTGACGCGGCGGGTGATCTCCCGCAAAACGTCAAGGTCCAGATTGCCGATGGTGTCAGGATCGGGAACGCAAAATCCAGACTCGAAAACAGGGACCATGCCGCCGCTCTCAATGACGGGTTTACCTTTATCGGAGGCGGCACGGTCATTCCGCGCGGAGTGACCATCGGGGCCGGGTGCCATGTCGGGGCCGGAACGCCCAAGACCGTCTTTTCGAGGCACAAGACCCTGGCCGATGGTCGCAGTCTGGCGCGCTGAGCGTCCGGTCTGTCTGCGGGATTCAACACATACAGGAGAACAGAGTGATCCGTCATTCCAAGCCAAATATCAAGCGGGCCGACCTTGTCAGCGTGCTTGAAAACCTGATCTCGGACAATATTGCCGACGGGTCCATGGTTCGTGAATTTGAAAAAGCGTTTTGTGAATTTTCCGGCCAGCGTTCGGGGAGTGCGGTTGCGGTCGGATCGGGGATGGATGCCCTCTTTTTCGGGCTCAAGGCCCTCGGGGTCGGCCCGGGGGACGAGATCATCCTTCCCAGCTATCTCCCCACGGCACCGCTGCATGCGATCCTCAATTGCGGGGCGACCCCTGTCCTCTGTGATATCGGACCTGACTACAATATCAGCGCCGCTTCGGCCCGCGCGCTGATTACTGAACGGACCAAGGCTGTGCTGGTGGCGCACCTCTTCGGACTGCCTGCTGACATGACAGAACTTTCCGCCCTTGGGGTGCCCATCATCGAGGACTGCGCCCAGGCAATCGGTGCCCGCTATCAGGGTGACCTGGTGGGGGGCTTCGGGAAATTCGCCTTTTTTTCATTTTATGCAACCAAGATGATCACCACGGGATACGGCGGGATGCTTCTCTCACGTGATACCCGGCTGACGACCGCAGTCCGCGAGATGAGGACCTATATCGGAAAGGACGGGCTGACCCCCACCTTCAACAGCAATATCACGGATTTTCAGGCAGCCATGGGGGTCAATCAGCTCAAGCGCTTGCCGCACTTTATCGAGCAGCGGCGGCAGATTGCCGAGACCTATACCATGCGTTTTCTGCAGGCCCATCTCGAGGTTCCCCAGAAATTCGAGGGGCGGGAGTCGGTCTGGTACCGCTATCCCCTGCGGGTCAAGCGCAGCCTGAAGGATGCCCTTGAGTTCCTCAAAAAAAATACCATTGAGGCCAGGCAGCCTGTCTCGAAACCCCTGCATCATATCCTCGAACAGGCGCCCGAGGCATTCCCCGAGACGGAAAAGGCGTTTTTGAAGACCATTTCCATACCGATCTATCCGGCCCTCCTCAACAAGGAAGTCGAGTACGTTGCCAAGGTTGTCGCCCGGGTCAACTGAGCGCGGGACCTT
>JAKPMW010000194.1 GCA_029548715.1 Spirochaetota bacterium
CTGTTTTGATGGACGAGCGGTTTGTCGCCCCGCTTGACAACCGCTTCAAGACAGTATTTGCTACACGTTGCGCTGTCTTTCCCATAGGCAATTACAGGGGGAACAACGATCAGCCGCAGGGATTCGTCATCGGGCACATCCTGATGCGGGACCGCCACATGCACCCCGTCAAAATTCGGTCCGGGCCTGATGGCGGTCCGCAGCTCGTCAATGATGTGTGTGTAGACCGCTTCGTCCGGTATTGATTTTTTGCGTTCTTCCATTTCGCTGCGCAGATTGGGTCGCGTATCAAACCACCAGCGATCATCGTTGCCATTGATGTAATGCAGCCGGTCAACCAGTCGGGTGAGCGCATCGGCATACACCGCCAGTCCCTGTCCCGGACAGGCACACCCCGCGAGGACTTCTTTTTTTGTCATGCCGCGAATCCGTCCGCTCTGGCGGCTCCCGCTGTCCGGCGCTGTTCCCAAAAAAAGGCTTCGTGTCACACGCCTGCAGGCCTGCAGACTCCCGAAGCGCGAATCCGTGGTGTCAAGCTGGGTGCTCGCCGCATTTTTGCCGTCAATATCGCGGTCGCAGACCGGGTCCCAGCCCTTGTCAAGGTATTGCACCAATTCGTTTTTCGTTTCGCTGTCGTTGATGGGGAGCGAGCCTGGCATGACAAGGGGATCGCTATTCCCTTCCTTCCACAACGTATGGATGACCTTGGCCATCAGTTTGAGGACACCACGGGTGCGCTGGAAATTTTCGAGGCTGGACCATTCTTCGTACAGGCGGTCGAAGACTTCGGGATGGACCGGATAGGCGTCTTCAAGCCGCTTGCGGTATTCACTGCTGCGGTACTCGTCGGGAAACAGATTGCCCTGTTCGTCATACATCCTGGCAAAGGCGGCGATGGTCTCGCTGCGGGCTGCGCCATCGACGATCCCGTCAAACAGCCGGCGCCTGACGATTTCGAAGGATTCCTCGGCGGTGACGGGTTTCCAGAGTGCCTGAATACGCCCAAAGTATTTTTCGAGTGCCAAAAGGGTGCGCTGGCCCTGTGTGCCTCCCGCTTCGTTTTCGGATTCGGGCAGGGATGCCAGCACAACGGCGCGCGGTACGTTTTTGACGGCCTCGGTCAATGTCTGGACAAAGGTGATATTGCTGTCGTAGGTCCCACCGGACAAGGGCTTCTCGCCGAACTGGCGGATATAGGCTGTCAGCTCGTCGATCAGGATGACGCAGGGTGCGTACTGATTGAGTAATTGCTTAAGTGTTTCTTTTGAAGGGGCAGTCCCGCTTTGATCTGCCGCCTTGACAATCTCGTAGCCCTTTTCGGCACCCAGTTGCCACCCAAGCTCGCCCCAGAGTGTATTGACCAGCAGCCCGGCGTGTTCTTTTGGTTTGGCCGGGTCGTGGGCCGTCCCGTCCAACACGGCGACTTTGGCACTGACCAGTCCTGTCAACCCGGCAGCATCAAGGATGGGACCGACACCAGCCAGGCGGTCGGCCGTCAGACTGGCGTGAGCCACATGCCACACGGCCAGCATGGTATGGGTCTTACCGCCGCCAAAGGCGGTCTGCAACTGGATGACAGGATCGCCGTCACCACCCGACAAGCGCCTGAGGACTTGATCCAGCAAGCGTTTCATCCCCTCGGTGATGTAGGTCCGCTTGAAAAAGAGTTCAGGGTCCTGGTACTCGGCGGGGGCCTGTCCATTATTGACCGAGGTGATGTCGGCGGCGAACTCGGATTGTTTGAAGGTCCCTTTGCGGACATCTTCGTGCGGAACAGCGACTTCACGCCAGGGCTTGAGCGACATGGTGAGGACTCTCCTTTATTCGGTAGTACACACAACTCCCGTTATCTCAAAACAATTCTTGTTCGCTGGCGCCGGGGTCGGCGCTGTGCCTGCGGACACCGTCCCAGGCGATGACGAGTTCGTTGTAGGAGCGGGCGTCTTCGGCCCAGCCCTTGCGTTCGCAGAGGGTATAGAGGCGGTAGGCCAGTTGGCGGATGGCATCGGCCTTGTCGGGCATGGCCCGCAGGAGCTGTCCGGCCGCGGCCTCGCCGCCGGTGTAGAGGGCGCGGATCATCTGGTGCAGGGCCTCCCAGACCGGGGTGCGGCTGTCGTTTTTGGGGTCCCAGTCGGCGGGATACTCGTCACGCGCGAGCAGGCGCACCCGGCCCTTTTTTGAAACAAGGACTCCGGCTGTGGCCAGCCCATCAACGCTGGTGTTTTTGGCGCGGGCCAGAGTATCGGCGCGGCCAAACTCGCCCTCGGTCCAGCCGCACTCCTCAAACCAGGCCAGACAAAAGCGGGTATCGCCATCCAGGGCACCCTCGGATTGATTGAAAAATTCGTCGATGATGCTGTTGATCAGGGCCAGCGCGGTGCGGACCGGGAGGGGGCTGCCGTCGTCTTCGAGGATGGCGGCGTAGCGCGAATAGATCTCCATGCCGGGTCCGATCATGGCCTGGGCCAGGTCGACCGGGGCGATGGCCGACTGGCCAAAGCGGTCGGTGTCATCGGCGGTGCCATTGATCATCAGGTCGATACGCAGGGGGAGCTCGCTGCGCAGGGTGCGCACAAAGCGTTTTTTGTCGATGGTCTGGGCCGTTGTCTCGCGCTTGCGGCAGACGAGGACGATGGAGGATGCCAGGGCGTTGGTGCCAATACCTATTGACCGGGCATTACGTTCAGTCCTCATGGGCCAGGTCCCGACGAGGGAAAACCCGGCTGTCACAATGGCCGCAAGAAAGGTCTCCCAGCCCGTACTGGCAATGCCATCGTTGCCATCAGCCTCGGATTGTTTGAAGGCGTAGTAGATGGTGACGGGAAACCCGGGATGGGCCTGCCGGGCCAATTGCTGCATGGCCCTGGTCATGCCCTGTAAAAAAAAGGCCTCGGCATTGTCCCTGCCATCATGCCGATAAGGGGTCGCCACCAGCTCTTCCATCTTGGGTGT
>JAKPMW010000215.1 GCA_029548715.1 Spirochaetota bacterium
GACTCGGATCGCTTGATGTCCGCCGCTTCAATTGCAGAGGTTACAAGACGCTTGACCGCCCGAGCAGACAGCGCAACATTGGTTCCCAGCTGAGGAACAATCGCTCCAGCGGCAGCAAGGAATTTCTTCTCCCGCTCAGGGTCCTTGATCAGCCCTTTGGCGATACTATCCAGTTTTTGTATCCGCTCGGCGTTCAACACAAGACCCAGCTCGTTGGAAAACGACGTCTGCAGCCAGGTAGTACGCGCTAAAGGTGTTGCATTTCTCGCCTTGATCCCCGAATACGTATCACCCAGGAGAACATGTGCCGAGCGGGAATCCCCTGTCCCGGCAAGATCCTGGAGCGCTTTTCCGGTCGGACTTGTTCCACTGGAACTGACCACCACGTAGGTGCTGACTATCAGGAATATTGTACCTACCAGCATGAGAAGACCCTGCATGGCATCGGTGTACAGCACACCTTTGAGACCACCGGCAATCACATAGGCTGCCACAACAATGGCAAAGACAAACAACGCTGCATCAAACCCGATACCAAACGTGATCTTCATAAAAGCTGCGCCGCCAATCAAAACAGCTGCCGCATATACCGGCATGAAGACAAAAATCAGGATGCCAGCCCAGCGTTGCATCCCGATAGAATTGAAACGCCTCCCGATCAGTTCGGGAAAGGTGTGGGCATCAAGAGCGTGACCAATACGCCTGACCCGCTTGCCAATAAAGACAAAAGCGACAAAAATTCCTACCATAATGTTAAAAAATGTCAGCCAGAGCATGCTCATGCCAAATTGTGAAGCAATACCTCCAAACCCGACAATAGCTGATGTGCTGATAAAACTGGAGCCATACGAAAGCGCCATAATTATGGGGTGTGTGCCGCGACCGGCCAAAAGGTAGTCAGTCGCAGTCTTTGTTTCCTTATACCCCCGATACCCGAGATAAAACGTCACAAGAAGATATGCAAATACAGCTATCAACATTTCTGGACTCATATCTGACTCTCCCCGTTTCCCTTATTCCAATTCCTTTTCAATAACTTTTTCCTCTTCAGCCCACTCGCGGTCTGTTTTGGACAATTTTGCATCACCCCTGTTCCAGTTCAAAAATCCATAGACAATGCACAACACTGCGGTGGCTATCGTTGCCAGAAAAACAAAGGCAATCCAGCCGTCTGAAAATCCCAGCATACCAATCCTCCTTGGCGCAAAAAGCGGACGCAACACTGCGTCATTATGATGGTGCGAGAGCCTTCCCATGGGTGGCGGGAGGCAGGGAGGGTTCAAGGCCCCGGTAGGGCTGTTCCGAAGAACCCGGGTTTGAGTATATGTCATTCTTCCCATAGTAACAAAAAAATTCGCCTAAATCGCCCGGCAACGGGAATGTGCAGTCAAAGAAGAATTGCAGTACACTATATGTAAAGAGAGGCGGTGATGCATATGAAAGCCTTCATGCTGGCTCTTGCCCTTGTTTCCCTGTTCTACAGACTGGGGTATCCGCAAATGGTAGGGCAAAATGCTCCTGAATTCACCGCCAGTACGGTTGAGGGGAACGAGCTCTCACTCTCATCCCTGCGCGGCCAGACTGTAATCATTGCCTTCTGGGCTGCCTGGTGTGCCCCATGCAAACGTAACATGCCTGATCTGCGTACCCTGCAGCAAAAGCACGCTCCGGCAGGCCTGGTTATTGTCCCGGTCGGGATGTCACCCGAGCGGGAAGCCGATATGGCATGGCTGCGCAATAATGGCTACAGCTTCCAATATGCTCTCTTCACAGGCGGCTGGAAAACCGCTCCCTGGTATGCTGTCACTGCCATTCCATGGATGGCAGTCATTGATCGGTCGGGCATCATCCGCTGGACCGGGCACTCCAATATTCCCGAAGATGTAGTAGCCCAGGCCCTAAGGCCAGCACACCCATAATTCATGCCTGTCTCAGTAGCCAGACAGCGCAAAACCTGCACACTGGAACGCCTGAGCTTGGTAGGTTTCTCATACACGAACCGTGCGTGGATACCCCTTGAAACTGGCGGCGTTTTCAATGCTTGAAGATTTTCTTCTCTGTTTCGTCCCTCTGTTTATCACCGTTGATGCGATTGGCGTGCTCCCTCTCTTCATCGGACTGACCACGGGGATGGATACCCCACAACGACACCGGCTGATCCGGCATTCGGTCGTCACCGCCCTGATTGTCGCAAGCGGATTCCTTTTTCTCGGCGAATGGCTCATGCACCTTCTTTCCATCACCATCAATGACTTCATGATCGCGGGCGGCATTCTCCTCTTCCTCATTTCCCTTTCTGATGCCATCATGCCTGAAAAAAGCCGCCGCGAAGCAGATCCGGGGATAGGCGTTGTTCCCATCGGGATACCGTTGATAGTCGGGCCGGCCGTTCTGACCACCTCTCTGATCCTCCACAGGCAATACGGACCTGTTTTGACCATCATTGCTCTCGCTCTTAACATCCTGATTGCCGGGCTGGTGTTTTGGCTCTCACCCTGGATCTACCGCTTCCTGGGAAAAAATGGTGCCCGTGTGGTTTCAAAACTCGCGGCGATCCTGCTTGCCGCCATTGCTGTCCGTATGATCCGCCAGGGACTGACGGCAGTCCTGTCCCAAACAGCGTAATCTGAAAAGAATCCGGCTGCATCTTTTCCCGAAGGAAAAGACGCAGCCGGTACGTGCTTGACGCTCATACATCCGGATTCGTGTCTACTCCTGCGCCAGCCGGATCTGCAAGGCCTTGCGTATTACTTTGGCCAGGTTTTCCTCAGCCCGCTTGAGTTCTTCGTCATTGGGTGTCTCGCCGGCAATCCGGGAAACAATGGCCGACGCCACCATCCCTGCCCGCAATCCAAAACAACTGGCTATCGTCAAAAGAGTTGCAGATTCCATTTCGTAGTTGAGAACATGCAGTTTCTGCCATTCCTGCAAGGTGTTTTGAAACCTGCGTGGAACATAGCCCGAAAAAGTATCATACCGTTCCTGTCCGGGATAAAACGTGTCGGAAGATGCCGTGATTCCCACATGGTATTCAACATCAATAGATTTTGCCGCCTCAACCAGAGCTGATGTCAGCTCAAAATCGGCAACTGCCGGATATTCAATCGGAGCATAGTGGGTTGAGGCCCCATCAAGACGTACCGAGCCGGTTGTAATGATTATCGAAGGAAGCTTGATCCCCGGCTGAATAACCCCGGTGGTCCCAATTCGGTAAAAGTTTTTAAACCCGATCGATGCCAGTTCTTCAATCGCTATGGACGTCGATGGTCCACCGATACCGGTTGAGCAGACAAGCACTTTTTTCCCGTCAAGATTGGCCAGCCAGGAGGTGTACTCCCTGTTGGCTGCAAGGAATTTCGCCCCTTCAGGGTCAATATGGCGTGCCGTTTTTTCAACCCGTCCCGGATCTCCGGGAAGGATCGCATACGTCGCACCCTCCACCATGTCCCTTGACAATCTGATATGGTACTTGATCTCGTCAGCCATCGTTACCAACACTCCTTCCTGCTTAGTGGCGCATGCGCCCTTCAAGTGAATATTGTACCGATATACGCAAACCAAGTAAAGCCGCATCTTTGGACACGGAAGGCACGCCTGATGCTGCGCTTGCTTGCGATGTGCCAAGCCCAAGCCGGAACACCTGCAGCTGCCCTTCATTGTGAGATGTGCATATTGCCAGAAATGGTGCAGATTCCCGCACCAGACCTTCTGCAAGATCGACAGAAATAACTACAGGGCAGCATCTGCCAGGATAGTGTCAATCGCCCTGCATTCGCACGACGAGCTGAACCGTCTGTCCATCTTCAACCTGAACTTCATGATCAAAAAGCCAGGTCTTCGCATTCCATTCGCGCTCAAGCCTGATCCTGTGATTCATCCCGGCCTTGAGCCAGAAGCGTCGGGTCTCACCCCTGCGTATGATACCATACGCCACATCGTTGACTGAAAGATTGGCCCAGGCCACCGGTGCTGTCTGCGGAAACGTAATATTGATGTGCCCCCGGGACTCAGTACGGTCCCTGTCCTGGATCTCAGGCATCATGACAACCCACTGTACACCACTGCCCGGCTCAATACGCTGCAGCTTTTCCCGGACATACATCCGGCCATTCCATGTACGCGCCACCCTGAAAAGATAACTGGCCCCGCCCTGCATCACCAGCACCAACGGGCGCCCCTTGCGCACAACTCCACGAGTCATTCCATCCACCGAGAGATCGGCCCAATCGACATCCGAAGCATCATGCAGCACAACATGCACCTGTCTCGAACCGCCTGCATCATCTTCATTAAACGCAGACATGGCCCCGCTGACAAAAACAAACACCATCATGGTTATCAGGATACGCTTGCACATCGCATTCACCCCGTGGTCCCTGACGGCTGTTCAAACCACCGCACCGCCATAGTCGAATCGTCACTTCCACCAGCTACACCGTTATTGCGCAAACAGCACATACCATATTCATAAAATGACACTGGAGTAACCGTAGCGTTTTATGTAAAAAAGTTATATACTTCATGCATTCAGCGGGAACCGTGCCGGAGGTAGCCTCAAAGATGCTTGACACGCCGTATTTTGATCCAGCCATCACCCAGCTCGTTCCCGCCCGGTTTCCCAGCCCCCTTGTGACTCATTTTTCCGACGACAGCGAAAAAATCGTCCTTGATGTCTCAATCGAAGCCCTTGAAAAGGCCAGGTCTGGTGAATACAGCCCGATCCTGCTTGAATTAGCCGGCCCCCGGGAGCGGCTCTTCTTCGAGCCACTCGACTGCAGGGCTGCTATTGTCACCTGCGGAGGACTCTGCCCCGGAATAAACGATGTTATCCGTGCAATCGTCATGAACCTCTGGCATACCTATGGCTGTCGCGATATCCTTGGAATTCGCTGGGGATACGAAGGTCTCGTCGAACGCTCCCGTCACGAGCCGCTGGGGCTGACGCCTGAGGTGGTAGACAAGATCCACGAGCAGGGCGGTTCAATTCTCGGAAGTTCCCGCGGCGCCCAGGACATCAGCGAGATGGTTGACTTCCTTGAGAACCGCGGCATTGACATCCTCTTTGCAATCGGCGGGGATGGAACACTTCGGGCAGCCCATGCAATTGCGCAGGAAATCCTGGCCAGAGGACTCAAGCGAAGCGTTATTGCTATCCCGAAGACCATTGACAACGATATCAACTTCGTTGCCAAATCCTTCGGGTTTGAGACAGCCTTTGCCACAGCTGTCACGGCTATCGCTTCAGCTCACACCGAAGCCCACGCTGCCCGAAACGGAATCGGCCTTGTCAAGGTGATGGGCCGGCACTCCGGCTTTATTGCTGCCAACGCTGTTCTTGCCAACAGGGACGCCAACTTCTGCCTTGTACCCGAAGTTGATTTCGATCTTGCCGGTGAAAACGGTCTCCTGACCGCCCTGCGCAAGCGACTGGCCAAACGCGGGCATGCCGTCATCGTCGTTGCTGAGGGTGCCGGGCAAAAGTTCTTTGCTGATCTTTCCGGCACGGACAAATCCGGCAACCGCAAGCTTGGAGATATCGGGCTCTTCCTCAAGGAAAAAATCGAGTCATTCCTCCGCGATGCCGGGATGGATTTTACCGTCAAGTACATCGATCCCAGCTATATCGTCCGCAGTGTGCCAGCCATACCCAATGACTCGGTTTTTTGCGGCTTTCTTGGACAAATGGCAGTCCATGCAGGGATGGCGGGCAAAACCGATATGCTGGTCGGTTTGTGGAACAACATGTTTGTCCACCTTCCGATTCAGGCCGCCATCAGCAGCCGAAAGGCAATTGATCCGAAAAAAAAGCTCTGGATGTCCGTCCTCGAGACGACAGGACAGCCGGATTTGAAGAATCCGTAAACTCGTACGCAGGACAGCGTGCAATTTTTCAGGAGGAACACATGATCATATCAGGAAAAAGCCTTCGCCTCTCACTGGCCGGAATCGCTGTCGCTCTACCCCTCTTGGGCCAGACAGCGACGGACGCAAACGGTGGCCAGATGAAAATCGAGGACTACCTCGGACGACCCCAGAAAGAAGTCCAGCAGCTCATGACAGACAATCAGACCAAGGGCGAAGAACTCTACAAGGTTGGTCAATACAAGGAAAGTCTCCCCTGGCTCGACCGGGGTCTGTTTTTCTCCCAGGTACTGATCAAGCAGGCCGAGCTGCGCAAACGGGCGATTGATCTGCTGAACGAGGCAAAAAAAGAAGTGGACGAAGCAAAAAAGCGCCTCGGACCCCAGTCCGGCACCTAATACTTCCGGCTTGTCCAGTCGAGCGGGTTTACCCTGCGTCCATTGACAACCATCTCCCAGTGGACATGCGGCCCGCTCGACAAGCCTGTGTTGCCGAGCGAAGCGATCACATCACCTTTTCGGACAATGTCACCCTTTTCGACAAACATCTCGGAAAGATGGAAAAGGCATGTATAGACACCGAGCCCATGATCCAGGACAATGTTGTTTCCCCGGTCCGGCGTGTTGCCCACATAGACGACCTTGCCCGCGTTGGGGGCGTGAATGGATGTCCCCACAACATTGGCTATGTCAATTGCCCTGTGAACCGATGAAAAACCACCATAATACCAGCGATAATGCCCAAAGCCCGAGGTGATGACTCCGGTTGCCGGAATTGAAAAATTCCCGCCCCAGTACTTCACCGGACTGACGGTCGCGAATATCTGGTTGAAAGCGCGCTCCTTGCTGGCAATCAGGGCACTCTGCCGCAACACCTGCTGTGATTTCCAGTAAAACCCGATCTGCCTGTTCTGCTGTTCGAGTGATGCCATGTAGCGCCTTCTGAACGCCGGGTCTTCCATGCTCTGCCTGAGTCTCTCTCGATACCTTCTGACAAAAACGTCCTTGTCTGCCTGATCCGCCTGGCAGTCAGCCTTGACATGACTCCCGTTGAGCAACGATGCCCGCCAGGCCTCTGTCGGAATGTAGGTCCTCATCTTCACCCAATTCCCCGAGACATCCTTGGCGGCAGCCGTAAAGTGCAGTCTGTCAGCGTTCTCGTAGATATCAAGCCCGGTCACTGCCATATAGCGATATCCTTCGCCTGAAGATGCGTTAGAGCGGATCAAGGCAAACGAAGGCCGCAGCTTGTCGAGTTTGAAATCACCAAAATCAAGAACATGGTTGGAATCAACAATGATCGAAAAACTCTTCCCCTTCGGGGCAACCTGTGACGAAAAGGTTGTCTCGATGACAAAAGGATTTTTGACAAACAACATATTGTTCTTTTCTTCAAGATAGCGCCGCTTGATCTGTCTGACAAATTCGACCCGTTCATCATCCGTCTTGAGGGCTTCATACGCGTCAGCGAGAGGCTTGACCAACGGCATAAATGCGCACTTTCCCTGGAGAACACTGACATTGGAGAGATTGCAGTCACCAATCACCACAAGCGTTCCTGGATACACATCCAGGATGCCCCGATGCTCCATGATAATCTGCACCCGGTCACGCAACCCTGTCTGTACAGCAAACTGCTTCGGCAATTCGCTGTAAGGAAGCATTTGTTGCCAGCCAGGATTGGTCAGGATCGAGGCATTAACAGCAACCTTGTCATCAACAGACATCACCTCAGGCGCTCCCTCAATGTATATCGGGGTCCTGTAGGCCAGCACCGTCTTGATCTCTTCACACGCCCCAAAAGCGCATGCCGCGACGATCAGGATGAAGAAAGTCGTATATCTGGCAATCATGCTCTCTCTCCTTGCATCCGGAAGCATCAGCACGCTGCATGGGCGCACTCTTTCCTGTATCGGCGTTTTTGCTCCGGCAATAAACCCGGAAGCAGAAACGCTACCGGATCGCCTGACGTGACTCTTTCAGCAACAACTCAAGCCATGTGCGCAGCATGTCCCGGTCCCAGGCATACCGCGCCATGTCAAAATCGTCCTCACGGGGAGCAAATACCCGGGAAAACGCGCCCAGCAAAAGACGCTCCCGCTTGTCAATGGCATCCATCCTGCGCAATACGGTAATGACATCCGACCGATGCACTTCAAAGAGGCGCCAGAAGACCGCAGGCTCCTTCCGGCGCAGCCCGGCCAGCAGATCCAGTCCCGAAACCAGCTTCTCCCGATCCTTTTCCAGAAAAGCCAGCAGGGCACGATGCGGGCGGTCCTGTGCAGGATACAGGCGGACATCCGTGACAACCTCAAGAAAGGTGACAAACCCCTTCACTGTTTCCGGGTAGACAGATTCAACATCCCGGCAACCGGAACTTGCCAGAACGATGAGACACAGGCCTGCAACCAGCTTCATGTCACACAACCTTCCTTTTG
>JAKPMW010000218.1 GCA_029548715.1 Spirochaetota bacterium
TTTGATGATTTTGATCATTTCAGGGATCTTTCGCACCTCTCATACATGGTGGTACAAAAGGTCCTTGAGCACGTCAAATGCGAACGGGTCCATTTTTTTATCCACAATCTCAGCCTGCGCGAATACCGTGAAGAGGATCGCGAGAACCTCTTCTCCATCACCGAAGACAATCCCCTGATTACCTATCTGGCACTGCAAAACCGGATCATCGACCGTAAAAATCTGCGGGAGGATCCGATCTTCCGTGAAGATGAGGTCAACTCCTTCATCCTGATTGACCAGCTCGGCATGGGCACCATAGTGCCCTTTGTCTACCGCTATCAGCTCCTCGGTTTTCTCGGCATCAGCCAGCCCCCTGACCACCAGAAACTGGACAAGACCGAACGGGACTTTCTCCACGCCCTGCAGCGGGATCTCCTGCAAAACCTGTATGCAGCCCTGATGATTGACCGGCGTTTCTCGGAGCTGGTCATCCTCTCCGATCTGGGGAAGGAGATTTCAAGCATCAAGGACCTGCCCGAGCTCTTTACCGTGCTTTTTGAAAAAATCTCCCGTGTCTTTCGTTTTGACACCGGGGTGCTCTGGCTGGCCGAAAATGAGGAAATGGTTGACCTCCCCCTGCTGAGTATTGCCGCCCACAAGGGACTCCCCGAAGACTGGCATGGCCACAGGCTGCAAAGCGGTGAATCAATCTCGGGGCATGTCTATCAGGCAGGGAAGCCCCTCCTGATCAAGGAGCTCCCGCGCAACGCATTTTTCAGTGAATGCAACCGCGAACCATGGCTGACGGACGCCCTGCTCTCCATTCCCCTGCGCTCAAGCGACCACTCGATCGGCGTCCTGACCCTGCATTGCACAAGCGACACAACAGGTTTTACCGGAGAAAACCTGCACCTTGTATCCATCTTCGCAAATTTTACCGCAGCCACCATTTCCAACATCCGCCTCTACAGCAAGCTGGAAAAGGGCTACATCGAAACGATCAGCGCCCTGGCCGCAGCCCTGGACGCGAAGGATCCCTATACCAAGGGGCACTCCGAACGGGTCATGCACTATGCTGTCGGAATCGCCACCTGTCTGGGGCTGTCACAAAAAAAAATCCGCCTGATCCAGTTTGCCGCCATCCTGCACGATATCGGAAAAATAGGAATCCGCGGTGATATCATCCGCAAGCAGACCGGACTGACAGATGAGGAATTTGCCATCATCAAGCGGCATCCTGAAATCGGTGAACAGATTATTTCTGCAATCGATTTTCTCCAGGAGGCCCGGATCTATATCAAGTACCACCACGAACGTTATGATGGCTCGGGATACTACCACATGGACAAGAAGGAACTTCCCCGGGAAGCAATGATTCTGAGCATTGCAGATTCATTCGACGCCATGACAACCGACCGGCCATACCGCCAAGCCCTCAAATTTGAAGAGGCACTCCTGACACTCAAGGCGGATATCGGGAAGCAGTTTGATCCCGAATCATTTGACGCCTTCGTCCAGTTCCTCAAACAGACCGGAAAAATCAGCGAACAGTTTTTCGCCTGACCGAGTCCGCAATCAGCTCTGCAACTGCAGTATGGCCCCGCAAGCGTGCCAGCATGAGCGGGGTCTGCCCGTCGCCTGCCTCTGCGGCAGGATCAGCTCCGGCGGCAATAAGAACTCTCACACATTCCGTCCTGCCCTCAGCGGCAGCAATATGCAGGGGGGTCACCCCATTGGCCTCCGCATCAACCGGAAAACCATGGCTGATCAGTCGCCGGGCAATGCCTGACTGCCCCTCCCAGCAGGCCAGGTGAAGCAGGGTGTTTCCCAGCCTGTCACGGTCGTCCGGACCCAGTCCGGCTGAGAGGAGTGCGGAAACAACCTCCTCCTTCCCCAGACGAATGGCATGCTCCACAGCCCTGAGTCCGTTTTTGTCCCTCAGGCGAAGATATCCGGGATGGGCCGCAAGGTCGGCCCGCACCATCTCAAGATCTCCGTCGCCAACTGCCCTGAGATGATCCTCAAACGAAGCAGCCCCCTGTCGGCGCAGTTCACTGATCGTCTCGCGATACCCGAGTATCCGGGCAAGGGCAAACGGGGTCCGCCCCAGACCATCCCTCAGGTTCCGCTGTGCCCCGGCAGCGGCAAGCGTGCGTACAATCAGGGGCTGGTTGACCCTGACCGCCAGATGGAGTGCAGTCGCTCCTTCCATGTCGCGGTCGTGAAAGGCAGCGGCCTCAAGCTGCCGGTTGACATCGGCCCGCCGTTCGAGCAAAAGCCGCACGGCAACAGCGTTCCGTTGCAGCACAGCAACATGTAGCGGGGACAGGCCATCCTCATACACATGGTTTACCAGGCCCGGATGGTGCTCGATGAGGCGGGATACGACGGTCGCTGAACCGCTCCCGAGCGCCCTGCGCAGCAGGCTGGCCCCGTCGGCAGCCAGAAGCTGGCTCCCATCCTCAGCCTGCAAGACTCCTGTCAGGAGGATAAGTGCAAGTCCTGTCAGATACAGCGTGCGCGTCATCCGGCCTCCTCTGTAAAATTACCTTGTTCAAATATAATCAAAATCCAAAAAACTGTCAGTATCAGGGATGCGAGTCTGCGTACCTTTGAGGAAGAAAATACCGCGCACCGCAACGGGAGGGATATCTGGACCGCCGCACCCTGACTGCCCTGGGCTATGACGAAATTCTCCGCAGACTGGCAGGCCATGCCCGGATGCCTCTTGCCAAGGAACGCTGCCTCACGCCCTCGTTCCCGACACAGTCCCAGCTTGCAACCCGGCTGGATGAGACGGGGACAGCCCTGATCTACGGACGATCGTTTGACTGGCCTGCCTTTCCCGAATACGACATCGGAGAAGTCCTGCAAAAGGCGTTGCCGCTGGACGCCTGCCTTCCCGCCAGCCAGCTTCTGGGTGTTGCCCGCTGGTGTGCTTCCCTTTCGGGAATCCAGCGCTACCGTGAGCTGGCCGCGAGCTGCTCCATGCCCCGCTCCCTTCTTGACCCCCTGTTTGCAGGTGTCGATTCACACCCCCGCCTTGTCCAGGCCATCCGCAGGGCAATTGATGATCAGGGGGAGATCAGCGACGGTGCCTCCCCCGAACTGGGCAGGATCCGGCACGAGATCAGAGATCTCGCCCAGCGTGCCACCCGCATTCTCCAGCGGATGCTTTCGGATGCGCGCTATGAAGAGGTCTGGCAGGACAGGCTGGTGTCCATCCGTGACGGGAGACATGTTGTCCCCGTCAAGGCAGGACAGAACGGGCGCATCCGCGGCATCATCCTTGATCGTTCGGCGTCAGGCGAAACCCTCTTTGTCGAACCGGACGCCGTAGTCGGGATTGACAACGGGATCAAGGAGCTCCAGCTTGCCGAGGACCGTGAAATCCGGCGGATCCTGCTCGAACTGACTTCAATCCTGCGTCAGCAGGCCGGAGCGCTCGAGCTGACCCGGGCGGCCGCGGCCGAGCTGGACTGCATCTTTGCCAGGGCCAGACTCGCTGACCGGATGAATGCCTCAAGGCCCGAGTTTGTCTCATCCAGCCAGCCGCTGGAAATTCTCGAGGCACGGCACCCGCTCCTGACCTGCACGCCCGTCCCGGTTGACATCGTCTTCGGAACCGGCCAGCGGGCCCTTGTCATCAGTGGTCCGAACACGGGCGGAAAAACCGTCGCCCTCAAAACCCTGGGGCTCTTTGTCCTGATGGCGCAAAGCGGGCTCTTTATCCCCGCGTCTGCCTCATCCCGCCTGCGCTGGTTTGAATCGGTCTGGTGCGATATCGGTGACGATCAAAGTATCGAACACAATCTCTCGACGTACTCGGCCCATATCAGGACGATATGCGGAATTCTCGAACATGTCACAGAGGACAGCCTGGTGCTGATCGACGAAATCGGAGCAGGAACAGATCCCCGCGAGGGTTCTGCCCTCGGGATCGCCATCATCGAGGCCCTCCTCGTGCGGGGGGTCACCCTGGCCATCACCACCCACTATGGCGATATCAAAAACTACGCATACGCCTCGCCGGCCATTGACATCGCGGGTGTCCGTTTTGACGAAGAAAGCATGACTCCCGGATACCAGCTCGAACGCGGAATCCCCGGTGCCTCCCACGCCTTTACCATCGCCTCCAGACTCGGGCTGGACAAAACGATCCTTGAACGTGCCAGGGGCCTTGTTCCCGAAGAGGTGCGCCAGTCCGAAGAGATGTTCAGACGAATCGAAGAGGACCTTGCCTCAGCACGGGGGAAGAAACTCGCCGCAGACGAGGCCCACGCCGCCGGAGCTGCTGCCCGCGATCGCTATCGCCGCGAACTGGATCGGCTGAGGCGGGAGCGCGAATCCCTCATGGATGAAACACGGCTTGCCATGCGTGCCCTGTTGCGCCAGACCGAGGACGAAGTCAACTCGCTGCTTGACTCCCTGCGCAGGCGCACTGCCGCACCGGATGCCAGGGAGATCGCCGAGATCAAGCAAAAAATCCATTCACTCTCGGATCACATTCCGGCAATCTCCGAAGCTCTCCGGGAGGATTCGCTGGACGATCCCGCCACACCGCTCGCCAGCGGAGACCGGGTGGAAGTTATTGCCCTTGGCAAGGAAGGGGATGTTTTACAGATAGACGGGGACAGGGTCAGCGTGGCGATCGGATCATTCAAGACCTCAGTCGCACGTGCCGGTCTCAGGCGCATCGGAAGCGCCCCGAGGACGCACTCTTCAAGGGGATTTTCGCTTGAGCGCGGCTCGGCGGGCAAGCCCCGTTCGCCCGGAATCACCCTCGACATACGCGGCATGCGCGCTGCTGACGCCGAGGAGCGTCTCCGCCGCTACCTTGATGATGCCGGACTGGCCGGGCTGGCCCTGGTAACCATCATCCATGGCAAGGGCAGCGGAAGCCTGCGCGAAACCACGTGGCGGGTGCTGGGAGGGCACCCCTTCGTGGCCGAGTTCCACAGTGCGATCCCCGAAGCGGGGGGTGAGGGTGCAACCGAAGTCACCATGAGCGGGGCTGGCTGACCAGGCCCGAAATATTCCGCACCCTGGGCTTTCCTGGCCGGTTTTTTGGGAACATCAGTCTGTCCGGTAGTCTTTGCTGGAACGGTCAAGGAACCGCTTTTCGCTTGCGGTCAGTGATGCAAGTCCCGTCTTGGAGATCTTTTCAAGCAGGGCGTCCACCCGCGCCTGGGTCGCGTTCCGCCGGGCCAGCTTTCGCTTCCAGAAGAAAAACCCGATTCGCTCCCGAATTCCCGGACGCCTGCTGCGGGATACCACCCGCTTCGAATGATATCGCGCAAGAAAGACTGCGGCCGCCAGCCCGGTTACCCCGCCCCCGAGGTGGGCCCAGTGTGCCGTCATGCTTCCGGGCTGCATGGTCATGAGAAACTCGATCCCGGCCAGCACAATCACGAAAAGGTACATCGGCATGGGGATGACAAAAAACACGAGCACGGTCTGTCTGGGCCAAAACCAGGCTGTCATCGCAAGAAGGGCATATATCGCGGCAGAGATGCCAACAACAGGGAAGGGAGAAAACACGGTATGGGCCAGCCCACCGGCAACAACAGCGGCCGCCATAACCAGGGCCAGCCTGCCCTGCCCGACTCTGGACAGGACAGGTGGAGCAAACATCCAGAGCACAAGCATGTTGAAAAACAGATGCCAGATTCCTCCATGCAGCAGGGAATAGCTGAACACCCGCCAGATCTCTCCGGCACCGAGCTGGATCCGGGAGAGCCAGAGTGCCGCTTCAAGTTCACGAACTCCTGCCGTCTGCAGGATAAACACAAGACCGCAAAGAGGGAGTAGCAGCCGGACAAGAAGCCCCTGTTCACTCCAGCGGACAATCCCGCCCTGTATCACCCTGTTGCCTCCTTTTCGCGTCAAGCATCCTGGCGACCACCTCCAGCAAGTCCCTGACCGCAAAGGGCTTTTGGAGAAACTCGGCTTGGGCGGTCAACTGCCCCCGCTCGACAAGCAGGGTATCCGCATACCCGGAGATAAATAATAACGGGACCCGGGGCAAAATCTCCCGGATTTTTTTTGCCAGGACATCCCCTCCCATTCCCGGCATCATCACATCCGTAATCACCAGATCCGCAACCAGTCCGGATCCAAAATCGGCAAGCGCCCGTACCGCATCCTGATAGATCGACACCCGGTATCCCGCCCGGACAAGGATCTCACGCACAAGTTCGACCACAGTCCCATCGTCCTCGACAACAACCACGCTCGCATCGCCCTGGGCAAGTGGATCCGGGACACTCCCGGATCCGGCGTTCCCCTGCACATGTGGCCTGGACGCGGCCGGCAGGAATATGGAAAAGGAGGAGCCCTGCCCGGGTGTGCTTTCCACGCCCAGATGTCCTCCATTCTGTTCGACAATACTGGCAACTATTGGCAGGCCCAGCCCGGTTCCCGTTCCCGGCTGCTTGGTCGTATAAAACGGCTCAAAAATCTTGGCCCTGGTCTCAACATCAAACCCGCATCCCGTATCGCTGACCCTGATGATGGCGTATGCCCCTTCAGACTCAACCGTCAGGCCAATCGTCCCCCTGCCCTGCATCGCATCCACCGCGTTGAGGGTCAGGTTAAGCAAGACCTGTTCGATCTGCAGGATATCGGCACAGATCGGAACCCCGGCTTCGGGGAGGGTCACAACAAATTCGACGTTCTCTCCACCCGTTCGCTGCAGCAAGGGCAAAAAATTCCTGACAATCGCACAGGCGTCCGCGTCAACAAGATGGACCGGCTGCTTCCGGCTGAAGGTCAAGAGCTGGCGGGTTATCCCGGCAGCCCGGGAAGCGGTATCCCGGATCATTCCCAGCTCTGTCCTCCAGGGTCCGGTCTCAGGGTTGGCAAGCAGTAGCTCGGCATACCCCAGCATTGGGGAAAGAAGGTTGTTGAAATCGTGCGCCACCGCTCCGGCCAGCCGTCCGATGGCCTCAACCCTCTGGGCATGATGCAACTGTTCCTCAAGCCTGTTTCGCTCTTGTTCGATCCTGCGGATTTCGGTCATGTCCTCAACGTGTCCGAAGAGATGATGCACTTCGCCATCCGCTCCACGCACCGCTTTGATGATGAGCCGAACTGGGAAAACGGTCCCGTTTTTTTTCTGGAAGACCAGTTCCTCCGCAAGCGAGACAGGGCTTTCAATAACCCGCCGGAGAAGACCTTCACGATCCTCATGCCGGACATAGACCTGTGATGGAATATCTGTTATCTCCTCGATCATGCTCCCCGGGCTGTCATACCCAAAAATCCGGCACATCTCCGGATTCACAGAAAGAAAGCGTCCACTCAAGGTTGACTGAAAGATCCCCATCGGAGATTCTTCAAAAATATTGCGGTATTTTTCGCGACTCTTGCGCAATTCCTCTTCGGCCAGCTTGCGCTGGGTAATCACCCGCGAAAATCCGACAATGCTCTCAATCTGCCCGCCCGCTCCTCGAATGGGAACCAGCAGGGTCAGGGCCACCTGATAGCCGGAAGGAAGCTCCATCTCCTCTTCGTAGCTGACCGGCCCGTCAGCGTCAAAGCAGCGCGAGTAATGTTCGATTGCGTGTTCGGCAATCTCCGGGGGGAGGCATTCGTGCGGGGTCCGGCCGACCAGGCTGGCCGCCGGAATGCCGGTCACCAGTTCGTGCTGTGGATTGAAGTTTTCGTAGACAAAACTGCCAGTCTCCTCCCGCCTGACGATGAAGATGCTGTCCGAGCTGTTGCGGAACATCTCGTCATAGCGGCGCTCAACCCGGCGCAAAACGTCAAGGGTCTCCTGCTCTTCGGTCACGTCCTGCACCACACTGATCAGCCGGACAATCCGGCCACTGGCCGAGTCCCGCTCGGGCGAAACAGTGTCTCTCAGCCAGCGGATCCCGCCATCCGCAGCCCGGACACGGAAGATGCAGGAGACCTGTTGTCCGGACATGAGCTTTGCCAGCTCACCACGAAACCGGGGAAGATCTTCGGGGAAAATGATTTTTGAAAAGGATTCGAAGTCGTTGATACTCGCAAAATCAATCCCGAGGGTGTCGAGAATGGGTGCCCTGGCCCAGTCCCGGGAAAACTTGCCCTCCGGCGTCAGCACCAGGCTTGAAGCCCCGTCGGTTGAAAGGTCGCAGATCCGGGAGAGGATGGTTGTATCAAGCACAAGCTGTCTGATCCGCCCCCGCTGGCGCAGACAGACAATCAGCAGGATGACCGCTGTTCCCAGAAAAAAACCGGCCAGGATCAACGGAATCAGCATTGTCCGCCCGCCCCCGTGGCATGGGCCAGCGCTGCATCAAGCGCGACTTCGATCATGCTGCGTACTGTCCGGTCAATCAGGGCCCGCTCAGCCCTGACCTGGCCCTCGATGGTATCGGTAACGGCAAAGACTGCCCCGGCCTGGAGCCCGCGCAGGGCGGCCACGGTAAAGACAGCCGCCGCCTCCATTTCGAGAGCCAGGACACCAAGGCTGCGCAAGCCCGCCGTGACAGCCTGCCTCGGGTCATAAAAGAGATCCATTGAGGCGACCGTTCCCACCCTGAATGCAGTCCCGGAGGCCTGCGCAGCCGCCACCAGGGCGGCTGTCACTCCCCAGGATGCGGCTGGCGCGTACCCGGCCACGGAGGCCAGCTGGCTCGAGGCCCCGTCACAGGCGCAGGCAGCGTTGGCAATGACAAGGGACCCCGCGGAGACCCCTGCCTGCAGGGTCCCACAGGTCCCGATCCTGATGATGGTCTTGACGCCCAGCATGGCCAGCTCTTCACAGATGATCGCGGCCGACGGTCCGCCCATCCCGCTGGCCTGCACGGTAAGGGGGCAACCCTTCCATATCCCGCTATAGCCCACAAGTCCGCGAACCTGGCTGTAACACCTGGCCGACTCAAGGAACTCATGCGCTATCAGGTGGGCCCGGTCGGGATCTCCGGGCAGGACGGCAACTGGTGCAAGTTCTTCGGGGGTTCCCCCAAGGTGTAGCGGCATACCTTCTCCAACCGGTCAATCATCTGGCACAACCGATTTTGACTATAGCACAGAGCTGGAGGTTTTGCAGCGGGAATCTGCGGGCACTGTCCCGGGGCATGACACTCCCGGAGTCACACCAGTTTTTTGCAATACTGTCATGCGACTCCGGGAGTCCTTGCAAGCACGCGGTCCGACGGGAGGATTGGCCTGAACGCCAGGAGCCTGACTATACTTGTGGTATCCGTCAAGCGGGGAGTAGCGCATGCCCATCCTGATCCTGATCGCCGGCGGCACCTGTTCGGGCAAGACGACCATCGCCCGCCAGCTTGGCAAGCGCCTGCCCGAGGGCGAATCCCTGATCTTTTCGCATGACAATTACTACCATGACCTCGGGCACCTCTCGCAGGACGAGATCGACGGCTACAATTTCGACATTCCAGACGCCATCAATGCGGACCAGCTCGTCTCGGATGTCGAGGCCCTGCTGGCGGGCCGCCCGGTCACCCTGCCACGCTACGATTTTATCGCCCACCGGCGGACTGACGGGATCACGATCACATCCCCGCAGACCCTGATCATCCTCGAGGGGATCTTTACCCTGCACTTTACCCGGCTGATGGCCCTGGCCGATCTCAAGATCTTTGTCGAAACCGCCTCGGACATCCGCCTGGTGCGCCGCATCCAGCGCGACACACACGAGCGCAACTTTACTCTCGACGGGGTCCTCAGGCAGTACCTGGCCACCGTCAAGCCGATGCACGAAACCTTTATCGAACCGACGCGGGCCAATGCCGACATCATCATTCCCGGTGACCGCTCGTTCGAGATCGCCCTGCGGATGATCG
>JAKPMW010000235.1 GCA_029548715.1 Spirochaetota bacterium
ACGGATAGTGCTGGCTCAGGTACGATGCAGGATGCTACCTTTGTGGGACACCTGTCCCGGAGGATACCGTGCCGCGCTATGATGCTGTCCTGATTGATCTTGATGAAACGCTCTTCGATTTTCGCAGGGCCGGGCACGAGGCGCTTGAGGCCAGTTTTCAGGCGGCAGGACTTGCGCTGAGTGACGAGTGGTATCGCCTGTATTACGCGACCAATGCCGAGCTCTGGCGCGAGGTCGAGGAAGGAAAGACAAGTGTGACAGCCCTGCGGGTCGAGCGCTTCCGGCGCTACTTTTCGCGCCTGGGCCTGGCGATCGAGCCAGCAGCCTTTGCGGCCGGCTACGAGCAGCGCATCCTTTCGGTGACCTACCACATCGAGGGTGCGGTCGAAGCGGTGCGTGAGATCGCCGGGATGGCACAGGTCGTGGTACTGACCAACGGGATCAGTCATGTCCAGCGGGCCCGCATCAACCGTTCCCCGATTGCACACCTGATCCGGGCCGTGATCGTGTCTGAGGAGGCCGGCGTCTCCAAACCCGACCCCGGCATCTTTTCGCTTGCCGCCGGATTTACCGACTGCCGCGACCGGTCGCGCATGCTGATGATCGGGGATTCGCTGGCTTCGGATATCGCCGGCGGGATTGCCTTCGGGATCGATACCTGCTGGTACAACCCGACCGCAGGCAGTGTGGCGGACCATGTCCGTCCGGGATATGAGGTGCGCCACCTCTCCGACCTGCCGGCGATTGTCCGCGGGTGATATATTTAGCCGATGACACAGGGACTGCTTTTTGACGATCCTCGGGAGAGGATGCGCCGGCTTGAAGCTGAAATCCGGCACCATGACCGCCTGTACTACGTCCAGGCTAAACCCGAAATCAGTGATCGCGAATACGATGCGCTCTTTGACGAGCTTGTGGCCCTCGAGGACCAGCATCCCGAACTTGTCTCACCCGATTCGCCGACACAGCGGGTCGGGAGTGATCTCGCGCATGATCTGCCCGAGGTGGCCCACACGATTCCCGTCCTCAGTCTCGACAAATGCTATTCGCCATCCGAGCTGGTGGCCTGGCTTGACAAGACTGTGGCGGCCTCGCCCGATCCACAGCCTCTTTCCTTTGTGCTTGAGGAAAAACTCGACGGGGCCTCGATCGTGCTGACCTACGAGGAGGGCCGGCTGGTGCGGGCTGTTACCCGGGGCAACGGCGCGGTCGGGAATGATGTCACGGCCAATGCCCGCACTATCCGCTCAATTCCGCTGGTTTTGGCCGAAGCGGTCAGCCTGACGGTTCGCGGCGAGGTCTTCATGCGCCGGGCTGCTTTCGAGGCATACAATACCGCGTCAGGGGGAACATACTCCAATCCGCGCAATCTGGCGGCGGGGACCCTGCGCAATGTTCGCTCGCGGGTGACGGCTGCAGTTCCGCTTGAATTTTTTGCCTACGAGGGGTTTTTTGCCGACGGGTGGGGCGCGTCACACAGCGGGATTCTGGCACGCCTGGCTGCCCTCGGTCTGCCGGTCAATCCCCATGGAGTGCTCGTCAGCGAGGATGCGACGCTCATCAGCGTGGTGCGGAAAGATCTTCCCGCCTGGCGGACGGCGTCTTTTTCAGAGCTTCAGAATATTGTGGAAGAAGCATCCTTCGGCAGGAAACAGCTTGAATACGAAATAGACGGACTGGTCCTCAAGGTAGACGGGATCGCCCGGCGCGAGATCCTGGGGTATACGGCCCATCATCCCCGCTGGGCCATCGCCGTGAAGTTTGAGGCACCCGAGGCTGTCACCCGCCTGGTTTCGATCACTGTCCAGGTGGGGCGCAACGGGCGGATCACGCCTGTTGCCGAGCTCGAAGCGGTGGCCCTGGCGGGCAGCATCATCTCCCGGGCCACCCTGCACAACGAGGACTACGTCAACCAGCTCGAACTCGCACCCGGTGATACGGTGGCGATCTCCCGGCGGGGAGACGTGATCCCGGCGGTCGAGCGTGTTGTCGAAAAAGCGGAAAGTCCGGCCGAGGGAGGGCTGGTCTGGCTCATGCCGGACAGGTGTCCCTCCTGTGGATCCAGCCTCGAAAAGCGGGGGGCGCACCATTTCTGTCCCAACCGTGACTGTCCGGACAGGGTACTGGGCCGGCTGATCCATACAACAGGAAAAGCAGGCTTCGATATTGATGGATTGGGTGAAAAGACCCTGTCCCTGGCCCTCCGTCTGGGTCTGGTGCATGAACCCCAGGACGTATTTACCGCGGACTGGTCAAGTCTGATTGCCGAGGAAGGCTTTGGCGAAAAAAAGACTGCAAAAATCAGTGAGGGAATCAGGCAGGCCAAGGACCGGCCCTTCGCCCAGGTACTGGCTTCGCTCGGATTCGAAAATCTCGGGCCCAGTCTGGCCGAAACCCTGATCAAGGCCGGATATACCTCGATGGCAGCCATTCGTGAGCGGGCCGCGGCCGGTGATGTCAAAGCCTTTGAAGGGATTCACGGACTGGCCGAAATAACGGCCAGGCAGCTTGTGGACGAGTTTTCCGATCCACGCAACGCGGCCATGCTGGATGCCCTGGCCGCGGCCGGGGTGCGCATGGAGCTTGAACCGGCAAGTGCTGGCGAAAGCCTGCTGCAGATCTTTGCCGGTCAGCGCTGGTGTGTGACCGGAAGTTTTACGCGCTACAATCCCCGCGATCTGGCCATGCTTGAAGTCAAAAAGCGGGGTGGCGTGGTCGTCAGCGCTGTCTCGTCCAAAACCACGCATCTCTTGGCGGGGACAGGTGCCGGAAGCAAGCTGGACAAGGCCCGCGAGCTTGGTGTGCAGGTTGTCAGCGAGGATGAGTTTGTCGCCCTGCTGGCGCAGTGAGGAGGGTTTACCCTCGGTCCATCGGGAGGAGGGCTTGTCCTCGTCCATCGGGAGGAGGGCTTGTCCTCGTTCCATCGGGAGGAGAAACCGGGACAGGGTGGTGTGAGTCCAGCGAGTGCCCGGGCGCCGGGCTGATCGGGGGGAAAAGGTGCCAGCGAAAAAGACAGCCATCCTCGGGGGAAGCTTTGATCCCGTTCATAACGGTCATCTGGCGCTGGCGCGTTCGGCCCGCGAGGCCTTCGGCCTGGAGCAGGTTGTCTTCATGCCGGCCGCCTGTTCCCCCCTCAAAAAGACCGCCCGGATGTTTGGGGATGCGGAGCGACTGGTCTTGATTGAGGCCGCGATCAGAGGCGAAGCGGGGCTGAGTCTCTCCCGCCTCGAGATCGAGCGGGGTGCGCCATCCTGGACGGTCGAGACAGCGCTGGCTCTCGGTGCCAGCGAGGGTGATCCCGTTTTTTGGATCATTGGTGCGGATTGTGCTGCGACACTCGAGCGCTGGCACCGGGCTGCTGACCTGGCCCGGCTGGTCCATTTCTATGCGGCCGAACGCGAGGGTCAGCCCCTTCTGGCCAGCCCCGGCTTCAGCGTCATTCCGTTTGTCTGCCCCCGGGTGGATGTCTCGTCAACCATGGTGCGTCAGCGCCTGCGTGACGGTCTTCCCGTGGATGGCCTTGTTCCACCCGCAGTGGCGGACCTGATTATGGCCCGGCCCGCAGAGTGTGCCCGCGAGCAGCGTGCCGGGCAGGGCTGATGAGGCAGGTCGTACCCGGCATTATGCTTATGGTAACATCAGTACAGCAGATGCTGCTTTGCGCTGTTGCGCCATCCGGCCTGGCTCGAATAGTTCACAAAAAATATCTTGAGATCCGCCTGGGAGGCGTACTGGACAAAATGGATCTTTTTTTTGGCCTGTGAGGCATACTGGGTAAAGAACCAGCGTCCATCATTATTGGAAGCCTGACTGGCGTATTGTACCTTGTACACCTTGAGGTCGGCTTGACTTTCATATTGGGTGACATACACTTTTACGACATTGGATCCTGCATACTGTTCGGAAAAAACGGTTGTTGCAGCAAGCGGGGCGCAAAACAGCAGCAGTGACAAAACAATCCGGAGAGATTTCATACATGCTCCTTTTCGCAAGGTGTTTGCAAAAATATACAGACTGTCTGGCAGACCGGCCTGATCCATCTATCCCGGAGTATACACCATGACCCGCACAGAAGCCGAGGAAATTGCCCGCCGGTATCTCGAAGGCCCGCGGCTGGAGCATTCATTCTCGGTGGCCTCACTTGCCGACTCCATGGGGGACAGCTTCGGTCTCGATCGGGATGCCTTGTACATTGCTGGGGCCTTGCATGACATCGCCAAACCGATGGATCACGCAAGGCAGCGTGAACTCGCCCTGCGCTGGCATCAGACGCATCCCGGATCAGGCTGGAGCGAGACACCTGCTCTCTGGCATGCTTCGGCTGCCGCTGCACTTTTGACTGATGAATACGGCCTGGATGACGGGCGAATCCTCCAGGCCATCCTGCGGCATACAACGGGAACCTGCGGCATGACCCGCTTTGACGAGTGCCTCTATGCGGCCGATTTCCTTGACCCTGTGCGTGTCTTTGAAGGACAGGTTCTCGTCTGGCCCCTGGTTGAGCGGGATTTTGATGCTGGCCTGCTTGAGATGTGTCGCCAGACCATCCGCAGTGTGCTTGAACGTGGCCTGAATCTTGACCAGGCTTCGGTCGGGTACTATAACGAACTTGTGGGGAGGCTTTCTGATCCCGGACGCCTCCCCCGGGCATTCATATACCAAGGAGCGGCACATGTCTGAAGTGGCAGTGATTGAAAAACCGGATTTTCAGGCTCTCGTGGTGCACAGGGTTGTGGGGACCTTTTCCCTGGCCAGGGTGATGAAACCGGCATATTGCATGGTCATGGAAAAAATGCAGGCAGCCGGCCTGACCTGCCCCGAGGGGCTGGCCCCGTTTACCCGCTACAACGGGATTGACTGGCGTGAAATGGAAAAACGCGGGTTTGGCGCAATGCTGCGGATGATGTTTGCCAAAAAGTGGGATATGGATATAGGGGTTCCGGTCGACAGGAAGACAGAAGTGCAGGGAGAGGTGTTTTCTCTCGAATGCCGGCCCGGAAAATGCGTTCGCACCCTTCACGTTGGCCCCTATGCAAAGGTGGCCGAAGCCTATACGCGTATTCTCAAGATGGCAAGGGACCAGGGACTGGAGCTTGCCGATCATTCGTACGAATTGTACCTGAATGATCCGTGTGAGGTACAGTCCTCCGAACTCAAGACAGAAATTCTCGTTCCTCTGGCATGAGTCAGTCCCGGGTCCGAAAAAAATGCGCAGCCTGAAGTTCCTGTGCTACACTTGAGGGTAAGCGTACTCCGGAAGGGGCAGGCATGAGGCATGGTATCTGTCTGCTCGCCCTCGGGCTTGTGCTCGTGGCTGGCTGCCATGGGGGTATCGAGCTGGTTCCCCTTGTGGGGACACCTGAAGAGCGAGCCTGGCTGGCGACCAATCACCATCAGCTTGTCTATGCCCCCGATCCGGCCTATCCCCCCTATGAATATCTTGATCCGGTTGCCGGAGTGACACGGGGGATGGCCCGGGAGCTGTTGAACGCTGTCGAAAAGCGGCTTGGTGTGCGGTTTGGGCAGATCCGGGTTGACGATTTTGCATCCATCCTTGCACTGGCACAATCGGGGAAGGTAGCCGTCGTCAATGCGGTTACAAAGACACCTGAGCGCAGCCGGTACCTTGACTTTACCCAGCCCGTTTTTTCCTATGACAACGTGATTCTGGTGCGAAGGGGGACTGGTGAGCATCTCAGTCTTGACATGCTTGACGGAAAGCGGGTTTCGTTTGTCACTGGCTATGCTGTCACCGAGTATTGCGCAGAAACATACCCGGCAATTGTGCAGGACAGGGTCCCCAGCGACCTGCATGCGATCCTGAACGTTTCGTACGGCATCTCGGATGCGGCAGTGATAGACATGGCGTCAGCTTCATGGCTGATTCAGACACATGGGATCCAGAATCTCAGGATTGCAGGCAATGCCTCCTGGCCTGTTGCCCTTGCCATTGGAGTACGCAGGGATCTGCCTGTCCTCGGGAGTCTGGTTCGCAAGGCGTTGCACGCTGTTACCGAGCAGGAGCGTGAGTCGATTCGCAGCCGCTGGATCAAGCTTCACAGCGAAGCGCTTGTCCCGGATTGGGTTGTGCCCGTCGGAGCACTGGTCTTGTGTGCCATCATGGCTGTTGTTATCTGGAACCGGTTGCTCCATTTTCAGGTCAGAAAAAAGACCACCGAGCTGCAAAGCGCACTTGAACGGCTGGCTGCAAGTGAGCGCGATCTCCGGATTCAGCTTGATAATGCACCAGATGCCATTCTTGTCTACGATATCGATCTGAACCGGTTTGTGGAGGCCAATGGCAGGGCGGTGGAGATGTTTGGCTATTCGCGGGAGAGGCTGCTCTCCATGTCGCCCAGGGACCTGTATATGACTTCCCAGCCTGACAGCCTTGACCCTGCCAGATCGATCGCGGTCAACAATGACCGGGTGCTGGCCGGGGAGAGGCTTGTTTTCCAGCGGGTTGTTACCCGGGCTGATGGAAGGGAGTTGCTCTGTGAGGTCCGAACCCTGCGCCACCCTCCGTCCTCCAAGCGGCTGATTCGGGCCAGCTATCTTGATCGCTCGGCTGAGCATGCCGCCGAGGAGGAGAAACGCCGGATGGAGGGCCTGCTCTTGCAAAGGCAAAAACTCTCTGCAATAGGAACACTTGCCAACGGCGTGGCACACGAAATCAATAACCCGTTGATGGGGATCATCAATTACGGGCAACTGATTTTGGACCGGGTGGACCAGTCCCCGCTGGATATCAGGCAGTACGCGGACGAGATAATTGTGGAGGGCATGCGGATCGCCGGCATCGTCAGGAGCCTGCTTTCCCTCTCGCGCCAGCAGCAGGATGCAAAGGAGGTCACAACAGCTCCGGCACTGCTGGATTCGATCAGGACACTGGTCAAAACTCTCCTGGGAAAGGACGAGATCGAGATCAGGTTTGTCCTGGCAGATGATTTGCCCGATCTTGTCTGTGCACCCGGACGGATACAGCAGGTCTTGCTCAACCTGATCACCAATGCGCGGGATGCCCTTAACGAGCGGTATCCCGGCTACCATCCTGACAAGTGCGTGACCGTCAGCGTCACATCCTTCCGGCATGAAGACGGCTCTGCCTGGATGCGTTTTTCCGTTGCGGATACCGGGTATGGCATTGCGCCCGAAAAACGGGACAGGATCTTTGATCCGTTTTACACCACCAAGCCCATTGGAACCGGAACCGGTCTGGGCCTCCCACTCTGTTATGGTATTATCAGCGAACATGGCGGTCGGATCTGGTATGAAGAAGCCGCATTCGGAGGGGCCTGCTTCAGCTTTGAAATTCCCCTCTGACAGATCCTGTTCCCGGATCCGTTTTCCCGCCAGAGGGTCTTTGCTATCTTTGGGGGGAGCAGGAGAACCATGATGGCAACTCACAAACCGGGAGAATCCCGGGAAAAGCGCCGGACAGTCCCGTCCGTAGACAAGGCTGAACCGGCGGCAAAAAAAGCAGCACGAAAAAAATCGTCTTCCACAGAAAAAGAAACTGTTCAGCCTGCAGCCGTCAGGCCGGATGCCGGGCGATCCCGCAAGTCCCGGGATGCCGTTTCCTCGGGAGAGGGTTCGGCCTCGTCTGCCCGAAAATCAAAGCCCGGGACAGGTGAGGTACGTCCGCTTGATGCCCGTGAGATCAAGCGGATTTTTTCACGCTCACCCGATGGGGGGGCGAGGAAACAAGGGCCGGATGGGCAGGGAGCTGTTGCAGAACCTGAAGACGGGCATCGGCCATCATTGCCCGCCAGAAAGGTATGGACGAAGATCGCCATGATCCTTGGGCCGTCGCTGTGTTGCGTACTGGTGCTTTTTCTTGTTCCTGGAATGCGCGAAGCCGTATTCGGGGTTCAGGCAGGGATTCCCGCCAGACCTCTCCCGACAAATCTGCTTCCTTCGAGGCATGATCCGCTGTTTCTTTCACCGACGCTTATGGTCAGCAACCAGATTGTGGCCTATTACGGTCATCCCCAGGCCCGCTGGATGGGGATTGTCGGACGGCATCCCAAGGAAATCCTTGGTCCCATGCTGAGTCGCACCGCTGCTGCCTACGACAGGATCAACGGTCCGAAAAAAACGGTCCCCGCGTTTTACCTGATCTGGGGTTCGGCCCAGCCCAGGGGCGAGATCCAGTTTATGGACAAGCGCATTCTTGACAGCTACATCAGGTATACTGCCACCAACGGATATCTCCTGATTCTTGATCACCAGATTGGCAAGTACGGGCCGATCAAGGCGGTTGAACAGCTTTTGCCGTTTTTGCGGTATCCCCACGTCCATCTTGCGATTGATCCGGAGTGGCGGACGCTGAGACCCATGAAGGAAATCGGGTATGTGACCGGTGAGGAGATCAATCAGGCGCAGGCCCTGATGCGAACCTATATCCTGACCAATCGTATTCCGGGAAAACGGATGCTGATTGTACACCAGTTCGAGGACAAGATGTTTGTCCGCAGGCACCAGATCAGGACGGTCTATGACCCGGTGGTATTTGTCCACTCGGTTTCGGGCTGGGGTTCGCCTTCAATGAAGCTCGGAACATGGAACCGGCACACCCAGGCGACCAATCTTCCGCACAAGGGTTTCAAGCTCTGGTATTACCCCGGAATCCAGCGCCCTGGTCTGCACTACGATTATCCCCTCATGTCCCATCAGGCAGTGGTTGCCCTCCAGCCTTCACCGGTTCTGATCATGTACCAGTAACGGGGACCTCTTCCCCCTGATGCCCCTTGTGAATTTTGGAGTGCGGATGTAGGTTTGTTCCCCTGATATTACGGGGCAGGCTTCCAGAACACGGCCAGCCAGACCGCCGGGGATGAGGTCATGGCAACACGGTGACGGGTGCGGGCCGGAATCAGGAGGGCGTCCCCGCTGGCAAGGGCTGTCGTGCTTCCGTCAGCCCATTCGAGGCATGCATTCCCTGCAAGAAGCAGGACCCACTCGTCCTCATCCTGCTCGTACCAGAATCCTGGAGGACTGCTTTGGCCCTCAGAGATGATGCGCTCAATGCGGAGAGCCGGAGTTTGTGTCAGGACGTCGACGAGCTCTCCATTGCTGGCATCGGGGAGGTTTTTGAG
>JAKPMW010000236.1 GCA_029548715.1 Spirochaetota bacterium
GGTGCTGCACGAAGAAGTAGATGTGAAACTTTGCAGAACTGAGCAGGATGGGACAATATTCAGGGTTATTCAGAATGGCCTGATCTACAACAATAGAGTAGCCTTAAAAGCCAGGGTGGTTGTCAACAGGATATAATGGCACCATGGTTCCTGTGAGCTACATTCAAACCTTGTGTGTGCTCAGAAGGGCGTTGGCATCTTGCATTAATCTGGCAATGGCCAGATCGCAGGAAACCAGTATTTCACTAAGTTGATTATGCGACAGACTGTGTGCTGTTTCTTCAAGCTCCGAAAATATCTTCATTACCTCATCTGCATTGCAATTGAGCGCTCCTCCCTTGATTGAGTGTGCTACTGATGCTATAGTAGTGCGGTCGTTGGCCGAAACTGCCTCCTCTAATCTGATTTTTGCGTTGGGCAGGCTCTCGGTAAACAGAGTCACGAGTTCAAGCCAGAGTTGGAAGTCTCCATCCAGCCGATCAAGTGCAGCCTTGCTGTTAAGGGATACTTGATCAGTTTGCTTATTTGGATGAATCCAAATAAAGTTTTGGTCATGAGAAAAAACAGATTGTAGGCATTGTTCAAGCTGTTTTTTTGATACAGGCTTGGTCAGGCAGAAATTCATTCCATGTGCGATGGCTTTTGACTGCTCCTCGCCACCGGCGTGTGCTGTTAGGGCAATTATTGGCAATGTCGGGTGACTCCATGGTGACCCTTCGGTGCGAATTAATCGGGCTGCTGTATAGCCATCCAGTACGGGCATTTGACAGTCCATGAAAACCACATCGAATCTTTCATTCGCAAGCACATCAAGGGCCTCCTGGCCGTTTTCTGCACATTGCACCTGGCAACCGAGCTTTTTTAACAAGCGCACGGCTACTGTCCTGTTGACTTCATTATCCTCAACAAGGAGAATTTTTTTCCCAGGGAAGACACGGCAGGACTCAGGGCTTCGTTCCATAGCTATGGCTGTGGCTTCGTAGCCAATGATGAATGGTTCCGGATTCGTGTTGTGGTACACGCATGAACGGTCAATTGCAGAAATTATTGCCATTACGTGAGATGGCCGTATCGGTTCTGTTATTGTTGTATCAAAACCCTTGATATCAACTCCGGGCTGATGGATGATGCCGATTTTTGCATGAGGGTAGGTGCTGTGCACCATGGACAGTATGCGCTTCTCCGTTGCGTCAGGCATGGTTTCATGTATCAAGACGAGACAAATGTCACCATAGTGGGGCAACGCGTCCCAGTCAGGCACAAGAACGCAGTCACTTCCGCAGTCAGCGATGATTCGCTGTAGCATGCTTCCTGGAATGTGCCGCTGATCAACGAGAAGAGTCTTGCATAAAGTCGAGTGCGTATCAACTACGCCTTCAGCTTGCCATGGAAGCGGTATGGAGACCCAAAAGGTCGAGCCAGTGTCGGGGAAACTGGTGACCGTCAGAGTACCACCCATCAGCTCGACAAGTTGCCTGGAGATGGTTAAACCGAGGCCAGTGCCGCCGTACATTCGAGTTGTTGATGCGTCCGCCTGGCTGAAGCGTTCGAAGATGGATTCGGTTTTTTCCGGTGAGATTCCGATTCCGCTGTCTTCTACTGTTATGGTGAATATTCCGCCATCCTTCGAACTGCGGAGCGTTTCGATGGAAAGAATGATCGACCCTGCCTCGGTGAATTTGATGGCGTTATTGAGAAGATTGAGGAGAACCTGGCGGATGCGTGTCTGGTCTCCGATGACATCCATTCGAGCCTGCGGAGAATAGTACAGAACCAGATCAATTCCTTTCTCGTGAGCTTTGGGATAGAGCAGGAGGACAAGCTCATTGGCCAGGCGGCCAAGGTGGAACGGTGTGTTTTCAATCTCAAGCTTGCCCTCATGTATTTTTGAATAGTCGAGAATATCATTGATGATGCCCAGCAGGGCATTTCCCGAACTGATGATGGTTTGCGTGTATTCCTGCTGTTCAATGGTCAGTTGTGTATCAAGAAGGAGCTCAGCCATACCGCACACTCCATTCATCGGGGTGCGGATCTCATGACTCATATTTGCGAGAAAACGGCCCTTCATTCTGTTTGCTTCTTCCGCCATTTCTTTGGCCTGGACAAGTTCGCTTTCGGCCCGCATTCTGTCTTGCACTTCCTGGAGGAGTTGCAGTTGTTCCCTGATGTCACTCGCCATTACAAGGGTCCCAATCGCTTCGCCAGACTTGTCATGGATGACATCCCGGTAGAGGCGCACAGGGATGTTTTCACCGGACATGTTCGCAATGGTTGTTTCATGTTCGACATGCTCGGGACAGTCCAGTGCGTGAGGAGAGAGTATCGTGTCAAGCGGTTTGCCGATCAGATCGCGCGCGGATCTCCCGGTGAGTCGCTCGGTCTCCGGGTTGATTCGAACGATTTTCATTTCACTGTCAGTCAGGAGCAGCATGTCCCGCATGCGCTGAATGATTTCATCAGCTACAATGGCTGGGGTAACGAGCATGAAGTGATGTTTCCGGATAGTATAAAAAATCCCCAAGGACCAGAAGAGGACAAAAATCGGAGCCAGCGCAGGGATGTTTTTGATTCCAATGAGGGGAAAAACCAGGTTTGTGGCGAGACTGATTACGAATGCGAGGTAGCCTGAAACAAAGATCATGTAGCCCTGGCGGCGTTTTCGTGTATGGGTCTGTTTTCGCGTCCAGACCCATACAAGGTGCAGACCGGTGATCGTGTAGCCGACATACGTTCCCACATATACGTAATAGACCGTATCCCTTGCCGGGACCTCGATATATCCGAGTGGGCCGGAAACAAGGTGTGAAGCTCCGAGAGTTCCAAAAAAACTTTGGATGATAAACAGAATCGAGGGGAGGAAGATAAGGGGAATCAGCCACACATGGCGTTTGAAAAGATGGTTTTTTTCGGTCAGTATCATTGCAAACACAAGAAAAAATGCAAACCAGGAGACCCGGCCAAAGGAAGAGACATCGTACCAAAACCATGCAGCAGTCAGGGTGGGTGCAGAATAGACAGATGCGTAGGTGGCTGCCCAGAAGGCAAAGCAGAGGGACAGGCAAAAATACGCCCGATTGAGTGGATTCGAGCGATCCAGTCTGAGCGAGTATGCTCCGGTGTATACGTAAAAGACACCGGCGATCAGGGCCAGCGCTGAAAAGACATTCATCATGTGCCAGTATAGCACGGTGGCAAAAAAAAAATCCAGTAAAGATGACGCTTTTGTATACTTGCTCGGGGTGGTTAGAATATGCATCTGCTAATGGCTGACGTTGCATCCATGCTCGGAGTAGAGGAGCATGAGGTGCTGCAGAGGGTTGTGGCCGGGGAGTTGCCCGGCAGGAAAATTGGCGAAGAGTACCATTTTCTCAAAACCGAACTTGATGAGTACGTGCTGCGACATGTGGTCAAGCTGACCCCTGCGTATTTTTCCCGTGAAGAGAGCAAGGGGCTGTCGTTGGCCAGTCTTCTTCTCAGGGGTGGTCTTGTTGCTGGCATACCCGGAGAAACGGTGGCCGACATTATCCGGCATGGGATTCAGGCTCTGCCTGCGTTTCCAGGACTTGACCGGGAGGATTGCATTCAGGCATTGCTGGCACGAGAGACAAGGCTTTCGACTGCCGTAGGCAATGGTATTGGCCTGCCGCATCCGGGGAGTCCGATCATAGCTGACTACGATCAGGAGAGTATCACCCTGCTGCGGCCAGCAGTGCCTGTTGCTGCACCTTCTCCCGATGGGTTGCCCGTCCACAGTCTCTTCATTGTCCTTGCTGCAAACGCCCGTCGGCATCTTGAAATCCTTGCCCGGCTGGCCTGGGCCCTGTCACAGGAGACGGTCCTGAATGCCCTTCAATCCGAGGTATCCCTTGGCACCATGGTGCTGTTGCTGCGAGAGCTGGACGATGTCATACCTGGTGAGGACTTTCAATGACTGAATGGCTTGTCTGCAGTAGTTTTTTGCTTGTCGGTGCGGCTGTCTCTGTCCCTATGGTGCCATCCGTGTTGCGGGCAAAACTGTTTTTTTCTCTTGCGCTGTTTTCGGCCATCGCCGATTCGATCGCTGTTGCACCTGTGTTTGCCGGAGATGCGACGATTTCAGGGCAGATTTTCTTTGGATGGCCTCTTGGGGTGGCGGTTGTTGGTGTTGAGCGGCTTTCGGCATTTTTCCTCATGATCGTTGCCTGGTTTGGTCTGCCTGCCGTGGCACTGGCAGGGCGTTTTGTCCCGGGGTCTTCGGGTGCACGGGCACACTGGTTCTTTTTCGGATTGCTGCTTCTGTCGATGAAGCTGGCGCTTGTTCTTGACAGCCTATTGCACTTTCTGGTCGTGTGGGAAGTCATGTCACTTTCTTCATTTTTTCTGGTTCTTATGGGGAACAGCGGTCAGCAGAGGAGGTCGGCGGGGCTGCACTACTTTGTGGCCATGCATGTCAGCGTCGTGTTTCTTATGCTGGGGACCGTTTTTCTTCCCGAGGGACACATGCGTTTCAGCATGATGAGCGGAGCGGAATCAGCGCTTGCATCCTTTGTCCTTCTGATGACTGGATTTGCATTCAAGATGGGTCTTGTTCCGTTTCATTCATGGATTCCTGAAGCCTATCCAGCCGCTGCAACCCATGTTTCAGCCATCATGTCATCCCTGATGAGCAAGCTGGGCGTGTACGGCATGCTGAGGACAGTCCTGTCCGGTGGGTTTATTACGGAAACGGCGGCCTGGCTGGTAATTGGTGCAGGCATATTGTCAGCGGTCAGCGGAATAACATTTTCCGTTATACGAAGGGATATCAAGGAGATCCTTTCGTACAGCAGTATGGAGAATCTTGGCATTATTACTGCCGGTATTGGATTGATGATGCTCGGGAGTGTGCAGTCGAATGCCTTTATGATGTGGGCAGGGCTTGCAGCGGCATTGTTTAAAACACTTTGTCATTCGTTTTCCAAGGTGGTGCTGTTTTCTGCTGCCGGCCTGGTTGAGCGGGCTGGCGTTGGCCGGGACATTGAAAGCATGGGTGGCCTCTCGCGACGGATGCCCCGTGTATCCCTGGTGTTTTTGGGTACGGCCTGGGCCAGCGCCAGTCTTCCCCCTTTTGGGGGCGTGATCAGTGAAATCCTTCTTGTTCTCTCAATGGTTGCCGGTCTTTCTACGGCAAGTCCGCTGGCGACAACGGGGCTGGTTCTGGTTCTTGTTCTGCTTGCCATGACCGGGGCGATTGCCTTGCTGACATGGACCAGGACATGGGGAATAGCATTTTCCGGGGAGCCACGTTCGCTGGCAGCTCAGTCCGCCAGAGAGGGGCGCGTCTGGGAGTCTGGTCTTCTTTGGGTTCCCCTGATTGGCTTGCTGTTGATGGGCCTGTTTCCAGCCCTGGTTCTCGAATGGGTGTCGCCGGTGATGGACACCATAGCTGGTGCAACACTGTTTCCCGATGCCTCTCTGGCGGCATGGCCGCTGGTTCATCGTGCTATGATATCAACGCTGGTGTCCCTCTCCCTTCCGATTGCAGTTTTTGGTGGAATGGTATTTCTGCTTCTTCTTGTACGCTGGCTGCTCCTGAGAAAGAGAGAGCAGGGTGAGGCGACAACCTGGTCTTGTGGATGGGGAACTCCGGATTCGCGTATCCAGTATACGGCAAGCTCATTTTCCGATCCGTTTGTCTCTGTTGTCCGGCCCGTGTTGCATACCGAGCGGGAGGGTGAGTCTGTATCCGGCTATTTCCCCGAAACTGCCGGTTGTCACCATCATGATGACGACCCGTTCAGGAAAAAGATTATCGGTCGTATCGGAGTGTTTGTGAGCGGAGTTTTTTCCCGCTTTTCATGGATACAAAGCGGCAATATGCAGCAATACATTCTGTATGGATTGGTCTGGCTTGTTGCCATGCTTGTCTGGATTCTGGTGGTGGCGTAATGGAACTCTTGCTGATTCAGGTTGTGCTTCTGCTTGTGCTTCCGTTTCCGGTCTTGTGGATCATTCTCCGTGTCAAGGCGTTTTGGGCAGCGCGCAGGGGGCCGTGCTTTTTTCAGCCTTTCCACGATATTGTTCGGCTGTGTAAAAAAGGCGCTGTGTTTTCGAAAACCACAAGCCTTGCCTTTCGCCTTATGCCATCAGTGCATCTGGCGGCCCTGCTGACTGCTGTTATCCTGGTCCCGATGTCTGGACGCGGGCACATCGCTTCGTTTGAGGGTGATTTTGTTCTTTTTGCATATCTTTTGGCTGCAGCACGATTTTCAATGATCGCCGGTGCGCTTGAGACTGGGTCGCCATTTGAAGGCATGGGGGCCAGCAGGGAAGCAGCATTTGCCGTCTTTGCAGAGCCCGCATTTTTCATGCTTGCCGGCGCCATGGTGCTTGCTGGCGGAAAGGCAGACTTTGTCACCATGGTGTCGGCCTTTGATGGGCGGGCAGTGCTGACAACGCTTGCCGTTTTGTCGCTGTTCATCATGGTGCTTCTTGAGGGGGCACGGATTCCGGTTGATGATCCGGCAACACATCTCGAACTGACAATGATACACGAGGCCATGATTCTTGATCACAGCGGGCCGGATCTGGCGATGTTGCAGTACGGTGCTGCTCTCAAGACGGTACTGGTTTCATCACTTCTTGTTCTTGTGGTGTTGCCAGAGCAATTGTTTACAGGGAGTGCAGGCCCTTGGCTCCGGCTCGCAAGCACGGCTGGAGGGGTTTGTATTGTCGCGGCCCTGATTGGAACACTGGAGTCGTTCATGGCCAGACTCAGGATGACACATGTGCCGCAATTTGTACTCCTTATGTTCTCCGTCTCACTTGTTGCACTGGTATCTGTGCTGCTGCTTTTCTGATTTGTAGTCGGGAGGTCTCATGGTTGGGGAATTTGCCATTATCATGATCGGCACAACGATGCTGGCGATGTCTTTTACCAGCCGGATTCATGCGGTGATCCGGGCGTTGGCCCTTCAGGGTGTTCTGCTTTTTGTGCTGGTGCTGGATGATGCCCACGCGTTTGATACACTTAACCTGATTTTTCTTGTGATCGAAACCCTGATAGTCAAGGCGATCATTATTCCGGTTTTTCTCCAGAGGATTATTGTCCGAAACCATATTTACCGTGAAATTGAACCATACATCCCGAATTTTTATTCGCTCCTCGTTGCAAGCTGTATTCTTGGGGGCGGTTTTTTGCTTGAACATCTGGCTCGTGGGGTGACAAGCGGAACGAAACCTCTGGCCCTTGGTGTTTCCCTGGCTGTCATTGTTACGGCACTCTTTCTTGTCGTTTCAAGGAAAAAACTTATCACACATGTACTTGGTTTTCTTGCCATGGAAAATGGCATCTTCATGCTTACCATGGCTGTTGCCCGCGAGCATACGTTTGCCGTTAACGTGGGTCTGCTTCTCGACGTGTTTCTTGCTGTTTTCCTCCTTGGTCTGTTCATGAACCGGATTGCTTCAAGCTATGAAGAGATGAGTGTAGACGAACTCTCGGATTTAAAGGACTAACCATGGTGATTCCCTTTCTCCTTTTTTTATCGCCTGGTCTTGCCATATTGTCGTTTGTAACGCGCAGGCCCGGGTTTGACCGGTGGCTTCTTGTTGTGCATGCCGTCCTGTATTGTGGGGGTGTGGCATGGCTCGCATGCGAGCCGGCTGCCTGGGCGGGGTACTTTGAATCAGATCCGCCAGCGGTTCTGGTGCTTGGACTCTTGTCTATCGTTTATCTCGCTGTCGCCATCAAGCGGTGTCTTGACGGCAACAGCGTATCTGATCTTGAACACAGGGTCTGGCATTCGCTGCAGACGGCATCACTGCTGGTGTTTGTCGGTGCAATGACTGCAGCGGCCCTGTCAAACCATGCTGCCATGCTTTGGGTCTTTGTTGAGGCAACGACTCTCGCTTCAGTACCACTTATTTATGCTTCCCGGACAAAAACAGCACTTGAGGCAACCTGGAAATACATATTTATCTGCTCGATTGGTATCGCACTGGCCTTTATTGGAGTCATTTTGCTTATGATGGGGATGGACCAGGGCGCGTCGCTCTATTTCAGGGATCTTGAAGCCAATGCCGGAAGCATTGCACCCTTTTGGCTGAAATTCTCTTTCCCGTTTATTCTGATCGGATTTGGCACCAAGGCGGGTTTTGCTCCTGTTCATGCATGGTTGCCGGATGCGCATTCCGAAGCTCCGTCAGGAATTTCAGCCCTGCTTTCGGCAACATTGCTGAATACGGCACTTCTGGCAGTCTTGCGATTTTCTGGAATTCTTGACGCAGCAGGTTTTGGACAGTTTGTCCGCGACGCTTTGCTGGTGACGGGTTTTTTGTCACTCTTTGTTGCCGCTGTCTATATGCTGCGGGTCAAGAATTACAAGAGAATGCTGGCGTATTCTTCCATTGAGAACATGGGGATTATGGCAATCGGGTTTGGCCTGGGTGGCGCAGGTGCCCTTGCGGCGGTTTTGCACATGATTGCCCATTCGCTTGTAAAGGGCGCTTTTTTTCTGACTGCCGGAGACATTTTGCATGCCTGGAAGCGTCGTGATATTGCCGGAGCCTCGGGTGTGCTTGCAACCTGGCCGAGGACAGGATGGGTCTGGCTGATGGCCTTTATTGCCATTTCAGGCTTGCCTCCTTTCGCAGCTTTTTTCAGTGAAATCATGCTGATGTCGGCCCTTCTTGAAGACGGGTATCCTGTGCTGCTGGCAGTATTCCTTCTGCTTTTGACGGTCATTATCTGGGGAATGGGGCGGGGTGTGCTTTCCGTTGCGCTGGGCCCTGTCCGCCCTGACCTTGCCGGGCACAAGAGGTCTGCGGTCTGGCCGCAGGCAGCGTTGCTTCTGCTGGCCATTGGCATTGTTTTTGCGATGCCGCAGCCGGTCGAGGAATTTCTCCGGGATGTCGCGGCAATTCTGGGAGTTCAGAGAGGGTTGAGATGAAAACAGACTGGGCTCGTACCCGCAATCTCCGTCCTCTGTCAGTGTATGAGGTGCCCCGGCTACCTGTGGCAAGACTGCGGGATGACATAATTGCCCTGTGCGGCGGGATGCAACGTGACCGAGCCCGGCCAGTCGCGTTTTTTGGTGTCCAGCGCTGGGAAGGGATAGAACTCTGGTGTGTCCTGGCCCGTGATTCACGGGCCGAGCTCCTGGTGGCGAGCAGTCTTGTGCAGCCTGCCTCGGAGTATGTCACCATGGTGCATGATGTTCCGGCCATGCACATCTTTGAACGTGAATTATATGAAGAGTTCGGGATTGTACCCCGGCATCACCCCTGGCTCAAGCCGGTACGGGCCTCCGGTGAGGGATGGGTTCAGGATCAACGTGGCATAGGGCGCAAAGGATGTCACCATGGAGACGGCGGCTGTTCCCAAAGCAACAGTGCTGTCGAGCGACACCCGTTTTTCACTGTCCATGGTGACATTGTCCATCAGGTTGGTGTCGGGCCGGTGCATGCAGGGGTGATTGAGCCGGGTCATT
>JAKPMW010000243.1 GCA_029548715.1 Spirochaetota bacterium
AGGCGAAAGCATACAGGTACTGGCCTGTGCGTGCAAGGGCCAGCGTCTCAAGGCCAAATGTTGAAAAGGTGGTAAAGCCTCCGAGGATTCCGATGAATACAAACAGACGCAGATCCGGGGCCAGGCGCCAGTGCTCGGAGAGGGCGGCGCCCAGCCCGGCAAGAAACATTCCGCTGAGATTGACTGCCAGTGTGCCCCAGGGAAATCCGGAGGCAGTCTTTTCGTTGACCAGTGATGCGAGGAGGTAGCGGGCTGTGACGCCGACCACGCCACCCGCGGCCAGCCAGAGGTATTTCATGTTCTCACCCTTGCTTCCGGTATTCAGCTGCTGTAGCGGCAGAGGTATGAGGTATCGGATCCGGTCCTGACCGAAAACCGCTGGCCTGCGCCTACCACAAAAGACTGTCCCGGTCCGTAGGACTGCCATTGTTCCTCACCCGGAAGTCTGGCCTCAAGGTGGCCGCAGATGATGGTCATGGTTTCGATGGAATCCGTCCCGAAGGTGTATTCTCCCGCTGCAATGACTCCGACCGTGGCGCGTTCGGTGTCCGGCTGGAATGAGAGGGACATGACCTTGCCCTCGAAATAGGTGTTGACGGTAAACATGGCTGCCTCCCCTGTGTCAGCCTGAATTTTTCAGGCTGCCTGCGAAAGATACGCATGCACGGCACCTGCATGGTGCGCCGGTAGTTGCGAAAGCCATACCGCAAGGCTGTCGCAAACGGACCGCGCAAAAAGTATGCTTGAAGCAATATAGCCCGGGTTGCACGATATCCGAGCGCAACCGCACTGTGCCGCGGGAAAGGCAGGAAAAAGCCAGATGCATTCTCCGCCGCGCACGCGTGCGTTGCATCACGCTTGTTTTTTGCAGAGAGACATTGTACAATGCGCTGGTGCCGGGTTTGGCAGGGGGATGAGCATGCGTGAAAACGAACAGCGTGCACAGTTTGTCCGGGGAGTGCTGCGCAGGACCGGGAGTGCTGCGGCACCGGAATGGGCGCCCGGGCCATTGGCCAGATTTGCGGCCCTTTTGGCCGTGTTTCTGCTTGGTCTTGCGGCAACCCTGATCTACCGCGTGTTTCATCTGGCGCTTTCGAAACGGACTCTGCCGGCCAGCCTGACGGACGCTCTTGTGGCAGCGGGTATCGCCTTTGCAGTCAGCTTTGTCTGCTGGCGTGTGGGCAGGGTCGCACTGGCAACGGGTATCCCCTTTGCGAGGCTGGTCTGGGTTGGCTCGCTCTCGGCACCTTTTCTGGCTTTTTTGCTTCGGGCTCTTCATCCTGAAGCAGACTCACGGGGATGGCTTGTGCTTGGCTCCCTGGCCCTCTTTGCGATGGGGATGCTGCCTGCGCTTGTGCGGCTTGTGCAGGGTGTTTCACGCAAGAGACGCGGGTATGACGAGGGGTATGCTCCGTATCGTTCGGTGGTTATGATAGTTTTTGAGGTTGTCCTTCTCGCTGGCGGGGTGCTCGCCGGTATTGCCTGGTTTGACGGCATTGTGCGATAATTCCCGCTCGGGGACATCTGGAATCTGCTGCAGGGAGTGAGGGAGTATGCTCAGGGAAAATCTGGTTCAGACGATTGAAGAGGCGATCCGCAGCAACTGGTATGCGCCTGCGCTGGCTGACTACGGGACCGCGGCCTGTTCGTACGGTCAGGTGGCCGAGCGGATCCTGCGCCTGCATGGACTCTTTGACCGTTTTGGAGTGGGCAAGGGCGACAAAATTTCCCTGATCGGAAAAAACTCGGTTAACTGGTGCCTGGTCTATCTTGCGGCTGTAACGCTTGGCGCTGTGATAGTGCCTATTTTGCCCGATTTTTCTGCCGAGGACGTGCAGCACATTGTCAATCATTCCGACTCGGTCATTCTCTTCGCTTCCGAGGGCGTCTACGAAAAGCTGGATGAGGGCAGCATGAAAAAGCTGGATGCGATCTTTTCGCTTTCAGACTTTTCCATGGTGTATACACGCAGGAGTTCATGGGTGGCCTATCCTGAAAAGGCAGCCAGGAACTTTGCAGACAAGTACGGCCGGTTTCTCTCCCCCGAAAATTTTCGCCTGCCCCGGATAAAGAACCAGGAGACAGCCGCAATCGTATATACATCCGGCACAACCGGTTTTTCCAAGGGGGTTATGCTGGCGCATAACAGCCTGATGGCCAATGTGCGCTTTGCCCGCTCCCACATGCCACTCCGGGCAGGGGACAGGATCGTTTCGTTTCTTCCGCTGGCGCACGCATACGGCTGTGCCTTCGAATTTCTCTTTCCGTTTTGCCTTGGGTGTGACATCACCCTGCTCGGGAAAACCCCCTCTCCCAAAATCATTCTCCAGGCGTTTGCCGAGATCCGGCCCCGGCTGGTTTTGTCTGTCCCCCTTGTGATCGAAAAGATCTACCGCTCGAAGATCAGGGCAAAGATCGAAAAGACGCCGGTCCGGCTCCTGCGCAAGGTGCCCGGGATTGGGGGGATGATCGAAAAAAAGGTCCTGCGCGGTTTGAATGCCGCATTTGGAGGGAATTTTCACGAGATCGTGATTGGCGGTGCGCCCTTTAACGCCGAGGTGGCCGAGTTTCTCAAGAAAATCGGTTTCCGGTTTACCGTGGGGTACGGGATGACCGAGTGCGGGCCCCTGATCAGCTATACAGGATGTGATGGGTTCAGGCTCCACTCGGTGGGGCAGAGCGTGGATACCCTTGAGGTCAGGATCGATTCGCCGGATCCCCAGCGGGTGGTGGGCGAGATTCTGGTGCGTGGCGAAAATGTGATGCAGGGATATTACAAAAACCCGAAGGCAACCCGTGAGGTGATCGACAAGGCTGGCTGGCTGCATACAGGTGACCTGGGTGTGATCGACAATGACGGATTCATCTTTATCAGGGGCCGGTCCAAGACCATGCTCCTTGGGCCATCCGGAGAAAACGTCTATCCCGAGGAAATCGAAGCCAGGCTCAACAATATGCCCTTTGTCCAGGAGTCCCTCGTGGTTGAACGTGCTGGCCAGCTCGTGGCACTTGTCTATCCTGACGCCGAGGCTGTGGATGCACACGGCCTGGACGAGCAGGATGTCAGGGACGCGATGGAAAAAAACCGCCGGCAACTCAATGCAGGCCTGCCTGCATCCTGGGCTGTGGCCCGAACCGAGGTTTTTCCCGAGGAATTCGAAAAGACCCCGACGCGCAAGATCAAGCGATTCATGTACAGTGTCTGATCTCTTCACCCGTTTCGGGGTCTGAGGCTGTTTATCACAAAAAGACTGCGATCGCCAGGGACAGCACTGTGGTCGGGGCGATTCCCGGGGAGATGAAGATCCCGAATCCGAGGGCGGTGGTTGTCTCGCTGTTTCGGGCGCGTTCCCAGGTGCGGTCGGCTTCCAGCCACTGCCCATAGTCACCATAGTCGGCCAGTTTTGGCCGTGGCCGGGCTGCTGTGCCAAAAAAGCGCCAGAGGGAGAGACCCAGTTCGGGAGATGCCTCTCCGCCACCACTGGCCAGCCCGAGGCTGGGGGCGAGATGGACTCCGTTTGCCAGGGGGACAAAAAGCCCGGAGCGCAGGAGAAAGATCTTTTTGTCGTCGGGGTGTGCTGCCAGCCGCTCAAAATACCGGATCCCTGCTTCAAGCCAGGGTGAAACCGCGTCGAGGGGCAGGAAGATGCGGGTGACCGTGAGCTCTGCCCCCCAGCGCAGGGCGCCATCCTCCAGTCCGATTGCGGGCCGGGGAATGAGCCCCAGGCTGTCCGCAGCCTGTCGTTCGCCGGCCGCTTCGGGGGCGGCGGATGCAAGCCTGAGAGAGATCATGAGCAGGGCGACCGGGATCAGCAGTCCGCTGCGGGATCGAAGGATGGACGGGTTCACGGAGCGTATACCGCGAGGCAGTTTTTCCCGCCCTCCTTGGCCTTGTACAACGCCTTGTCGGCATTTTCAATCAGGCGTTCTTCATGACTGCCATGAGAGGGGAAGGTTGCGATACCGACAGAGATGGCAAAGCCGAATTCTTCTCCGGCTTCTGTCACGAGCCGGGTTTCGCGGACAACCTTGAGGATGCGGTTGATCACGACTGTCGCCCCGCTTTCGTTGGTGTTCGGGAGAAGCAGGATGAACTCGTCTCCACCGTACCGGCTGGGAACATCGACATCCTTGCGCAGGTTCCCGGTCAGGATGGATGCCAGTTCGACAAGGACCTGGTCCCCCATCGGATGCCCCCATCTGTCATTGATTCCCTTGAAATTGTCCAGATCCAGCATGACAACCGAAAAGTGCGAGCGGAAGCGTTCGGCCCTGCGCAGCTCGGATGAGAGCGTCCGCCTGAAGTAGTGGATGTTGTACAGCCTGGTCAGCGGATCGGATATGGCCCAGAGGAAAAGCTGGGCATTTTCCATCGCGGCGGATGCCAGGTTGGTGATGATGATCAGGGTTTCGGCATCGGCCTCGTCAAGGTTGCGCTTGTCCGGGCCGTTGGCGATTTCGAGGACTGCAACCGGCTCGTTTCCGACAGAAATCGGGAGATAGATGGCTGACTCGGCGCGAATTGGCAGGAGGGTGTCCGCCGCAGGGTTGTAGCGCGGGTCGTTGGTGGTCGAACTGCAGACGATCACCTCCCGCTCCCTGAGGGCGAATCCGGGCATGCTGTCAGAGAGGCCGAAGCGGATCTCTTTCAATCCGCTGGCGTAGTCTGTCTCGTCGCAGCGATGGTCGCGATAGACATAGCAGACGTGGTAGCGCAACTGGCGGTGGACCGGATCAAAGACCAGGAGGGCCCCCCGGTCCGCCTCGATGGACTCAATCGCAAACTTGACCAGCATGCTCTTGAGAATGTCGCCCTCGTTGACATCAAGAATCTTGAGGAACTCGGAGAGATTGCGCAGGATCTTGAGGCTGCGGATTCGTCTTCCGAGTTCGTATTCGATGGATCTGGTATCGGACATGGGAGTCTCTTTTGTATATCAGGTGATGGCTGCGCATGAGGCAGAAACCATGCTGGCAGTATATCCGATTCGCGTCAGTCTGAAAAGAAAAAGCGCTATATTTCTGCTACGATCCAGACACTCGACCCAAGGAGAGAGACAAGCTATGGGAAAAAGAGTAGCCATTGTGGGAGCCACCGGTGCCGTCGGTACCGAGATGCTCGAGACACTCGAAAAGAGGAACTATCCGGTTGACGAGCTCTTCCTGTTTGCCTCGTCCCGCTCGGTTGGAAAAAAACTGAAGTTCAGGGGGAACGACGTCCCTGTTGAAGAGCTGACCGCCGACTGCTTCAAGGGCAAGCGGATCGATGTGGCTCTCTTTTCGGCTGGTGCGTCGCGGAGCAAGGAATTTGCCCCGCCCGCAGTCGAGGCCGGTGCTGTCGTGGTTGACAACTCCAGCGCCTTTCGGATGGACGATGGCATTCCCCTTGTTGTTCCTGAGGTCAATCCTGAGGACATCCGCACGCACAAGGGTATTATCGCCAACCCCAACTGCTCGACCATCCAGATGGTCGTGGCGTTGAAGCCCCTGCACGATGCGGCAACCATCACCCGTGTTGAAGTCTCCACCTATCAGGCTGTCTCGGGTGCCGGGCAGGCCGCCATGGACGAGTGTGTCCAGCAGGTGCGTGACTATCTTGCCGGGAACCCGGTCAGGATCGAAAAATTCCTGCACCAGATCGCCTTCAACCTCATTCCGCAGATTGACGTCTTTACCGACAACGGGTACACCAAGGAAGAGATGAAGATGGTCAAGGAGACACAAAAGATCATGCATGCCCCCGGCCTCAAGGTGACGGCGACCACGGTCCGTGTCCCGGTCCTGCGGGCCCATTCCGAATCAATCACCATCAGCACCGAAAAAAAGCTGACAGCGGCCCAGGCCCGTGCCATTTTCGAAAAGGCTCCCGGAATCGTTGTCCAGGACGACCCGGCCAAAAGTGTCTATCCGATGCCATTTTTTGTCAGCGGAAGCTACCCGGTCTATGTGGGCCGGATCCGCGAGGATATCTCCCAGGACAAGGGGCTGGCGTTTTTCTGCGTGGCTGACCAGTTGCTCAAGGGGGCGGCCCTCAACGCTGTCCAGATCGCCGAACTGCTCTAAGGCAGGCAGACGAATGCATACGCGCCCCGTCCTCTTCAGGCGGGGCGTTTTTGTCGGTTTTTCAGGGGGAACAGAGGAAGTACGAGACAGGGAAGAGCGGGCGGGTGATCGTCGCCCGGCTTGAGGACGGGGAGCTCATGAACACGTTACAGGTATCCGGGATGATCCTCATAGCTGCTCTCCGCAAGCGCAATCACACCTGATACAGGAAGCAGTGTGCTGGACCTGCCGGGATCATGCAAACGGGCCACCCCGTCAGAACAGGATGGCCCGTTTGCAGGGACCGGGGATGGCTCAGGGATTAATCCGGTTCCCTGTCTGTAACCGTGCTGGCATCAGGTCCCTGGGTTGTCTCGCCTGCATTCCGGTAGTTTCCGCCGTCATACTCGACTTCGCCCATCGAAGCGCCTGCGAGATAGTCGAGTACCCGGGTCTTGTATCTGGTATCCCTGGCCTCAGAGCGGGGCGGGACCTTGGGATAGCGGGAGATCTCTTCGCGGACAACTTCAAGCCGGCGGTTGACCGTGGGATGGTTTTTACTGTACGTCGTCCTTCCCCCGGGCAGCTTTTTGAGAATCCGGGTCATCTCCCAGGGGTGGTACCCGGCCTTCATCATCAGCCAGCAGCTGTAGACATCGGCCTCAAGCTCCTGGGTGCGGCTGTAGCTGTTCATCTGGTGTTCCCAGTTGATCATGGCGGCGGCCGAAAAGAGCTTGAGCATTCCGCTTCCGCTCCGGTTGGCCAGAAAGCCCACCAGGTCATTTTTGGCATCGGATTCCATCTTCTTTTTGAGTGCCTCAAGGGGGTGGCGCCAGCGGGCGTGGCCGAGCTCGTGCCCGATGACGGCGGCAAGCTGGTCCTCGTTGTCGCAGAGCTGGAGCATCCCGGTTGAAACAAGAACGAATCCGCCCGGCATGCAGTAGGCCGAGATTCCCGCGCTCCTGTAGACGATAAAGCGGTATCCCTCCCAGACGTCCGGACGCTGGCTGACCTGGGCCAGCGTCTGCCCGACCTGCGAGACGTAATCAGTCAACTGGCGGTCGAACAGGGGTTGATAACTGGCGAAAAAGTTGGCCATGACCCGGCGGCCGATGTAATACTCGTCAGCCTCGGAAAAGCGGATGTTTTTTGCGTCCTGGTACTTGCTGATCTTGTCAGCACCCTGGACGATGGTGTCTGTGGTGTCAATGATGTTCGAGAGGGTGCCACAGGCCGCCACAGCGAGCACAAGCCCGGCAACGGGAAGAATCACGAGATATCTTTTCATCGGCGATACCCCTTGTTCTGGATCATGCGGCGGTGTTCGCCCAGAAACCCGGCATTGCGGAAGGTTGTCCACCAGGATTCGTCACGGGTGACTTTCGAAAATTCCATCGCCTGGCGCATCAGGTCGTAGCGGGCCCCCGGCTTGCGGGATTCCTGGACCTCGGCGTCCGAAAAGCCCTTTGTTGCAGCTGTTGCTGCATCCTGCGAGTAGGACCCGGTATTACGGACCGCAACATACTGCCCGTCGAAGGCGCTCTGGGCGACAACCGCTGTCTTGGTGACGTAGCCCGTCCCCGACGGCGAGGACACCTGATAAAAGCCCCCGCTTTGGCCCAGGATCGATACGACCGTATTGAAATCGAGTGTCGCAACCCGTGCGCCGAACGCGCTGGCTGTGGCCCGAAGAACGGTCTGCCGCACCTGGATCCGGTACTGCTCGGCATGGATTGCGGTTGCCGTCAGCGCAATCAGCAGCGCGGCAGCCACGAACTTCAATCGTCTCATTATGTGAATCCCTCCTGCCCTCATTTAGAGGTCATAGTAAATACGCCATCCCACGGCGCGGGCGGCGGGCTGACGAGGAAATGCCTGCACCTGTCAATATATACCAGGGAGGGCGGATCGTCAGGCTGAATTCCGCGCACAGCCTCAAAGCGCGCAAGTGCCTCGGCAAACCGGCTCTCCCGGTAGTGGTTCAGCGCTTCGCTGAAGACACCGATCAGGTCAAGGTGTTGCTGGCTGGCCTCTCCGCTTTTGGCGACGAGTTCGTGAACGGCGGTGGGTTCTGTCTTGCCCTTGACCCGGATCAGGTCCAGGGGACGGGTGATGATTTTGTCCCCGGCGGCGATCCGGGTGGAATCCGAAACCATGATCCGGGTTCCGTACTGCTTGTTGGCGCCTTCAAGCCGGGAGGCAAGGTTGACCGGATCGCCGATGATGGTATAGTTGAGCTTTTTCATCGAACCCATCATCCCGGCCACTGCCACCCCGGTATTCAGTCCGATCCGGACGGCCAGTCCTCCGGGGAGGCCCATCGAGACGAAGCGCGCCTGGAGTTCGGTCAGCTTTTTTTGGTTATCGAGTGCTGCGTAGCAGCCCTTCCAGGCATGAGCGGGATCATCTACAGGGGCTCCCCAGAAGGCCATGATGGCATCACCTTCGTATTTGTCCACATACCCGTCATAATCCATGATGATGTCTGCCATGGCGGTGAGGTATTCATTGAGAATAGCGACCAGACGCTGGGGACTTCCGAGTGCTTCGGAGAGGGTGGTAAATCCGGCCAGGTCCGAAAAGAATATGGTCAGTTCCTTGCTGTCACCACCCAGGGTCAGTGAGGCCGGATCCTCCATCAGCTTGTCGAGGATGGCCGGAGCCAGAACCTGGGAAAACGCTCCCTGGATGAAATGCTTTTGCCGGCTTTCGACATAGTAGTTGCGCACGGCGCCCACGATAAAGCTGAGGAGTGTTGCAGTCAGGATGCTGGCCATTTCGATGAGGACGGATGTGCCTGAAAAGAGCAGGATGGCCACGACGGAGTAGGTCAGGGCGATGGCAAGTGATGCCAGTACACCCCGGATGACGCTCAGGCGTGCTCCCACATACCCGGTCAATACCGAAAGCAGGATGATGAGGAGGATGGTCAGCCAGTGCTCATAGTGTTCGACAACGTAGCTGCCGGCCAGAATGTTTTCGATGGCCGTCGAATAGAGATAGACTCCTCCGTCGATGTTGCTGAAGGGGTTTGGCCGGATATCCTTGAGTCCGGGTGCGTCTGTTCCGAGAAGAACGATCTTGTTTTTGAAATATTCGGGACGGATGTTGGTCCAGGACTCGGGCTCGATGGAGGCGTTGATCACCTCTGATGCCAGGAAGAAATTGTGTTTGCGGGGGTTGTAGACTCTCCTGAAAGGCCCATAAAACTTGAGACTCAGGTTTCCCTCGCTGTCCAGCGGGATCGAGCGCAGGATCCCCTTGGATCCCACAAGTTCCATGCGCCTGGAAAAGACGCGAATCTCGCGGATGTCGAGGGTGCGCATCAGACCGGCCAGGGCGAGATCCATGAATCCGGTTCCGTAGTGTTCGAAGGCCAGCCGCTTGCGTCTGGCGATGCTGTCGGCATCGTTGTGCAGGTGCACATTTCCCAGTGCGGCGATATGGGGCAGGTACTCCTCGTACGGGTAGGCTTCGAGGAAGGCGTAGCGCATCAGGGGGGCGTCCTCTTCCATCCTGCGTACTGGCAGGGCAAAGTCCCTGATCGCCCTGGCCCGGCTGGTCTGCGCCTCCCTGTTTGACGCGACCAGGGCCTTGCCCCGCTCGGTCTCGGGGATGGGCTGGCTGAACTGTGCACTGAAGACCGCTGTTCCGGCATTGGAGATGGCCCGGATCAGCATGCGGTCGTCCTCGACTCCACGCGAGGAAAATTCGGTAAACAAAAGGTCAAAGACGATGGTTCTGGCGCCTGCTGCCGCAAGGTAGTCCACGATCCTGGCCCATGCCTCCCGGGGCCAGGGCCAGGTGATGTCGTTGTTTTTCAGCGAATCCAGACAGGCCTGCGTCACATTGATGTGGACCGTATTGGTTCCGGGTGTGCCGGAGGTAAAATGGAGCCGGCGCACATCCGCCAGGGAAGACTCAAAGCGCTGAAACACGCCGGCGAGATGGAGGATGCTGACAAGGACACCCACAATCAGGCCGGCGGTCAGGCCCTGCAGGGCACGGCCATGCTTGCGGTGCGAAAAGATGGTCTTGCGTGTGCTGCTTCGTTCGGACATCGGTATCTCCTTGGTGCGCTGGGGATTATCGCTTCTTTCCGCCGGCTTGGGCGGGGCGGGAGGATTTTTTTGCCAGAGCGGCCGCCCCGCTTTGTGCGATCAGGATCGTGGCCATCTCGTTGATTTCATCCCTGGCATCCAGCTGGCTGATGGTTAGCTGCTTGACAGCGTCCTTGGTCAGGGCGAGATGGTTGTAGACTCCCGGGTCAAAGGGCGCCGGTGGGGTGCCCGAGAAAATTCCGAATCCGGCCAGCTCTGCCCCGTAATGAGCCAGATGGATCAGTGAGACAAAACGGTTGAGTCCGGGTTCGGCACACGAAGCGGGCGAGTGATGGCAGGAGACGGCCTCGACAAGGCTGGCCGGCATGCCCCATTGCCCGGCCACAACCCTCCCGATGGCGGGGTGGCCCCATTCTCCGAGTGCCATCCGCTCGGCTTCGACGTAGGGCAGTCCGGAGGCGACCCCCTCAAGGACACGCTGGAACATTTCGGGGAAAAATGTTTCGAGAATGATGATACCGAAGTCATGGAAGAGTGCGGCCAGATAGATGTCCCTGGCCTCCTCCTCGGAAAACCCTCCTTCCGCTTCGGCAAAGGCCTTGGCTGCATGAGCGGTTGAGAGGGAGTGTCTCCAGAAACGGCCTCGGTCGAACTTGATCTTTCCCGGCTGGCGGAAGGAGTCGATAAAGGCGGTGGCAATCACGAGGTTGCGCGTCAGGGGATAGCCCAGCAGGGAGACAGCCTCGGCGAGTCCTCGGATCGGATCGGGGTAGGCATAGTAGATGGTATTGACCACCTTGAGCACCTTGGCGTTCAGGTCTTCGTTGGGTTCGAGCAGGCTTTGCAGTTCGAACCCGGCTGATTCTTCCGAATCCCTGATGGCATTGATGCTCGAAATCAGCTGGGGCAGGGCCGGGATATGTTCAACTGCAGCGAGAAGTGCGTTTTTGTCAAATTCAGCCATGGGAGGTCCTCAAGCGGTGTGTGCTGGTGCCGCCGGTTCGCGGCCTTTCGCTCATTGTATCATCCGGCGGGGAGGACCGCAAGTTTGACGCAACGCGCCCTATTGCCAGGAAGCTCAAGGGTGACTTCGCGTATATCCCGGTTACCTCAAGTGTGGGGCAACGCATCTGACCTTCGGGTGCCTTTTCAATGAGGCAACCCGCACGCATGGTGCTCCATGCACAGCCGCATGAACGCCCGGACAGATAGTATATTTTTCCGTACATCGATCATGGAGGCTCCGTTATGGGAAATGACTCGCGTATGGATGATGCCAGTCTGGTGGTTGTCGATCAGGTGCTGCCTATAAAATTGCCATTGGTGCCCCTGTTTTCCCGTCCGCTTTTTCCCGAGATGCTCAGCCCGATGATGATCAGCGACAAGCGTTCGATCGAGACCATCGACTATGCCCTGGAGCATGGCGGATATGTGGGTTTTATCCTTGTGCGTGATCCCGACAAGGAGCCGGGCGAAAAGGGCAATCTTTTTGCGGTCGGGTCCGTGGCCCGGATTCTCAAGCGCATCAATCTTCCCGACGGGGGAGTCAACATCTTCGTCAACGCGGTCAAGCGGTTCCGCCTGCGCAAGCTCCTTGTCGATGAAGGGCCGGTGCTTTTGGCGGCTGTGACGTACGAGCACGAGGAAGAGACAAACGATGATGAAACGAAGGCCCTGACCCGGGCCATCTTTTCCCTGGTCAAGGAGATCACCGAAAACAACCCCTTCTTTACGGAAGAGGTGCGGATGACGCTCGTCAACGTCAAGAATCCGGCCAGGCTTGCCGATTTCATCGCTTCAATCCTCAATATTTCACGGGACGAACAGCAGTCTGTCCTTGAGTCATACGTCCTCAAGGAGAGGCTTTCACTGGTCCTCAAGCTCCTGACGCGTGAAAAGGATCTTCTCGAACTGCAGCACAGGATCCAGGAGCAGATCAACGACAAGATATCCAAACAG
>JAKPMW010000273.1 GCA_029548715.1 Spirochaetota bacterium
AACATGAAAGAGTACCAGACGAAACGCCCCATCCTTGTTGTCGGAGGCTCTGCCCGGGCGTTTCTCGGGGAGTACATGGCGGGAGGGCTCGTGATTGTCCTGGGCACAGACGGAGTAGCTCCCGTCAGCGGGCGGGGTGTCGGGAGCGGCATTCATGGCGGTGAGATCATTGTTCGGGGCCGCATTGACAATACCTGCCTTGGGGGGGGAGCGGAACAGAAGAAACTCACCGAAGATGAGAAAAAGGCGATTCGGCCAATCCTCGAAGATTTTGTCCGGACCTTCACCATCGATCCGGACCCGGTCTTTTCCGCAGAGTATTCGAAGATCGTACCCGCGAGCAAACGGCCCTTTGCCAGCAAGTACACGTGGGAGTGAGAGCAATGGCACAAAAAAATTATCTTGATCTGAAAAAGGAGGTCTGGGAGACCGGAATATGCTCGGGCTGTGGTGCCTGTATTGCAGTCTGCCCGGCAGATGCGCTATCGTTTCCCCAAGGAGAAATGGTCACAAGCCCGGTCAGTTCCGGCTATTGCAAAGAGGCAACGGATTTAGTTCCCTGCGGCGCATGTTATGCAGCATGCCCGAGGACCGGGCCGCAGCCGGAGGAGACGCTGGGCACGTATCTCGAAGTCCTGTCTGCCCGGTCTGCATCGGAAGTTCCCCACGCGCAGAGCGGGGGTGCGGTCACGGCAATCCTTGCCCACGCACTTGATACAGGGCTCATTGATGCAGTTGTTACCGTGAGCGAGGACCGGTTCACCCTGAAATCCTCGTCTGTAATCATCACACAGTCCGAAGCGCTCATCAGCGTTGCCGGCAGCCGGTACAGCTGGTGGGTGCCGCTCCTTGCAGCGCTGAAAACCGCCGTTGTTGAGAAGAAATACCGGTGGATTGCTGTCATCGGGGTCCCCTGTGCAGTCCAGGCTCTCGGAAAGATCCGGACCAGTGACAATGATCTCCTCAGGCCCTATGCCAGGGCCATCCGCCTTGTGATCGGCCTGTTCTGTACCGAGTCGTTCGACTATTCCTCGCTCATTCACTCCCAGCTCCGGGTGCGCCACAAGCTGGAGCCCTTCCAGATCAAAAAACTCGATGTGAAAGGGAAACTCACCATCGAGAAGACTGATGGCAGCAGCACGAGCATCCCTCTTTCGGAGCTGGAAGCCTGCATCCGAAAAGGCTGCCATTCCTGCACGGACTTTACTGCTCTCTATGCCGATATCTCTGCCGGATCCGTTGGCAGCCCGGCAGGCATGACCACGCTCCTCATCCGGAATACCACCGGCAAGGCATTTGTTGACGCGACAGTTCAGGCCCAAAAACTTCTCGTCAAAGAAGGAGCAGACATTCCTGCGATAGAAAAACTGGCAAAGGCCAAGATCAAAAAGAACCGGCGGAAATAATTTTCCGATCGGCACTGAATTTCTTTTTTGTAAGGTTGTGAGTTCCAACAGACAATCGCTGGCAGAACATTGTGCTTTGTAAAAATTTCTTTTGGATAATTGTCCCCCTTGCGCCAGCCCTGCCCCCAATGGGGGCGGGGGCGCTGAGGATGCCTCTGCATTACCTGATAGTGATACTTCGACAAGGAGTT
>JAKPMW010000284.1 GCA_029548715.1 Spirochaetota bacterium
GACTCCTGCCGGCGGAGTTGCGGGCAGCGGACTCAGGATCTGGTGCGCGGCCTGCTCGACCGGGCAGGAGCCATACTCCATCGCCATGATGCTGACCGAAAAGATGCCCCGGGTGGCGGCGATCACGAACATCCTGGCCAGTGATATCAGTCAGGATACCCTGAGGCGGGCCCGGGAGGGGGCGTATACCCGGTTCGAGATTGACCGTGGGTTGCCCGAGACATACCGCAAGCGGTACTTCACCGCCGAGGGGGACAATTTCAGGATCAATGAATCCATGCGCAAGGCGATCACCTTTCGCCAGGTCAACCTGATCAGTGATCCCTTTCCCACGGGGCAGGACATCATTTTTTGCCGGAATGTCTCCATTTACTTTACTGACGAGCAGAAAAAGGTGCTCTACCGCAGACTCAAGGAGGCCCTCAAGCCTGATGGCATCCTTGTGCTTGGGTCGGCAGAGTCCCTTTCGGGATACCTTGAGAATTTTGTCATCCGGGAGTTCGGCCTGGCCAGGTATTACGAGGTCAATGCTTCGGGTGTGTTTATCTTCAAGCGCAAGACAACGGACGTCGTCACAGGCTAAATGGTATACGGCAGCCCCGGATGGACGGGCGCCGGGTTTGAGGGAGGATCACGATGGCAGAGCGGATTTTGATAGTGGATGATTCGGCGATCATGCGGAACCTGGTCCGGCAGACACTCTCCACGGGAGGGTATGAGGTGGTAGTGGCCAATGACGGACAGCAGGGTCTGGATGCCTGGCGTTCGGCAGCCGGCTCGGTCGATCTTGTCATCACCGATATCAATATGCCGGTCATGGACGGAATCACCCTGATAACCGAAATCAGAAAAATCGATCAGGATGTCCCCATCCTTGCATTGACTTCGGAATCTGATGTGGAAATGCGAAATCGGGGTGTTGAGGCCGGAGCCAACGGCTGGATCGTCAAACCCTTTCACGGGGCCCAGTTTCTGGACATCGTTCGCCAGATCCTTTCCTAAAGCCCGCATGAGGGGGTTGAAAAATGGGCATTTTTCCCTATTCCGTTTTTGACAAAAGGGTGCGATACTGACAGGGATATATGACTCCTTGTGGGTTTTGCGTTAAGACGCGTCCGTTGGACCGTCTCCGTCCTTCAGTGGCCGTCCAGTCGGTTTGCGCCGGCTGGACGGCCATTTTGTCCGGGGAACAGCCTCCGGCCAAGGTATGTGCGCGCAGTCAGGCAGAAGACCTGATTCGTGCCTGGATACCGCGCTATACCAGCTCCTGCAGCCGTGCGAGAACCTGCCCCTTCAGAATGAATCCAGATCATCCTGGTCAAGCTGGCGCACCGTCTCCATGCCGTCCTGTGGTGGAGGGAGGGCTGCGGGCCTGGCCTGGGCCGGACGGGACTGAGGCAGTGCCCGGGCGGGAGTCCGTGAAGTGTCTGTCTGCCCCCCTTGCTGCCCGATCAGGCTGGCCAGATCCCCGGCCATCGACTTGAGGTCTGCAGCCTGTCCGGAGAGTTCCTCGGTTGAGGCGGCGGTCTCCTCGGCGTTGGCTGCATTCTGCTGGACGACCGTCTCCATCTCGGCTACGGCCCGGTTGACCTGTTCGATCCCCTGGGACTGCTCGCGGTTCATTGTCGTGATGTCGGCCACAAGCTGCACAACCTTTTGCGAGAGAGTTTGGTTGGCCGAAAGGGCCTTGCTGACTTCGGCAAAGGCTTCGGAGGATGTCCGTGCCGCGTTGACCGAATCCTCGACCAGCCGGTTTGTATCCGTTGTAGCGGTGGCGGCCCGCTGGGCCAGGGCACGGACTTCGGAGGCCACCACGGCAAAGCCGGCACCGGCCTCGCCGGCTCTCGCTGCCTCGACTGCGGCATTGAGGGCGAGGAGATTGGTCTGGAATGATATTTCGTCAATCGTTTTCAGGACCTTTGCGGTTTCGGCACTGGTGCGCTGAACATTTTGCATCGCGACATTCATTTCGCCGAGGCGGTCGCTGATGGCCTGAAAGGTCGGCCCGACTTCTTCAAGCATGACCCGGTTGGTCTGGGCTGCACTTTCGGCACTGTGACGGGCGTGGCTGGCGATCTCCTCGAGGGAGGAGGCGGTCTCCTCAATGGCGGCCGCCTGGGTCGAGGCTCCCGAGGAGAGGCTCTGGCTGGCAGTGGCAAGCTGGCCAGCCGAGGCCGAGACGTAGCCTGAAGCGTCATTGAGCTGGATCGATATCCGTGCCAGGGGCCGGATGATGGATTTTTTGATAAAGATCTGGAGGACCAGGACCAGAAGGGCCATGCCCGCAAGCGAGAGGAGGCTGGTAAAGAGGATCAGGTTGTTGATGTCCTTTTGAAAGACATCCATGGTGATCACAACGCAGAGAGACCAGGGCTCTTTCGAGGACCCGAAGGTGATCGGGGCATAGTACTGGTACGAACTGGTTCCGGTGATGGCCGAGGGCTTGAGGAGGGAGTAGGACTTTCCTTCCCTGATGGCAGCCAGGAGGGCTGTCTTGTGCTCGGGCGAGTCATCGCCAACGATCTTCCCGACCTGTTCCTTTTTGGGGTGTGCAACCCGCATCCCGTTGTTGGCAATCAAAAAGACATACGCCTGGCCGGCAAAGGGTTTTGTGGCGGCTATCATCTGCTGGAAGCGGTCCATCGAGATGTCGATACCGGCGACCCCAACGGTCTTTTGTCCGTCCTTGATCGGGGCGCAAAAACTGACCACCATCGTGTCCTTGCCCGCAATCTGGTAGACGGTAGGCGGTGTGACGTACACCAGGCCCGATTTGAGAGGGGTCTGGTAATAGGCCGAGTTTTCCTTTTCGGCCTCAAAATCAACACAGGCCTCGTAATTGAGGCCCGTATCGGTCTTGTTCCAGTAGCCGGCAAAGCGTCCTTCGGGGGTATTTCCGGCTGTCCCGCGATGGCGGGCATCCTGCCCGTCGATGGCGTTGGGTTCCCAGACATTCCAGATGCCAAAGAAGTGTTCACTCCGCTCGAGGATGTTTCGCATGATGGTCGAAAAAACCTGTCGGCGCTCGGCGGCAGGGAAACGCCCATAGCCCGATCCGATTCCGGCCAGGGTCTCGGCCGCGACCAGGGCCGGGCTGAGGGTGTCCTGGACAAGCATGGCCACCCGTTCGGATTCGAGGCGGGCTTCGCGGTAGATGGAGTTTTCAAGCATGCCTGTCGTGCGCAGGGTAAAGACAACGATCAAGACGGCCAAGAGGGCCAGGGCAATAGCCGAGACAAGAAGCAGGGTTTTTGTCCCCAGTTGTATTGTACGTGCCATGCGATCCTCCCCTGGATGGTATCTGCCTGCGGGCCGGCAGCGTTACACTCATCATACAGCACCTCTGAAGCGAATTCCAGCTCCGTAGAAAGCGCCCAAATCGGGCGTTTCTCGGAGGGACTGCCATGTCCCGGAATATGATGTGTGTGTCAGCGGGCGCCCGGAGGAAGCTCAAGCACGGGGCCTGCGGCAGTGATTCGTGCTTTGCCGAGTTTTTTGAACTCGGCGGTGGTTTTGGAAAGTTGATTCCTGCCGGAAGCAACCCAATACCAGGCCTGAACGGTTTTTCCGGGGGCAAACTGGGTTTTCAGATAGCTTTCTGCTGCTTCCTTTTTTTCGATCAGTGTGGAGACTTCGCTTGGACCCATCGGGTGCACCTCGACAGCAATAACCGAGGCATTCCGATCCTGTATGCCGAGCACATAATCCCACCGTTTTTTCGTGCTTGTCGGATGCAGTTCTGTATACGCTGTGTCAAGATCCAGACTGCTTTCGACAGTACCGGGTTTTCGCTCCTTGATATGACTCCGGTCTGTGCTCTTCAATCCGCCCTTGCCGGGTCTGATGCTGGCCCGCAAAGGACTGGCAGCGCTCATTGCTCTGCAGAGAATTGTTCGGGAGATATCAACCGTCGGCATGTGCCGCCTCCCCGATTATCTGGTTGAAACGGCCGCTGAACCCGGTCAATCCGCCCCAGTCCGCCTCTGCAACATCTGTGGAAAATGGATCCAGCCCGGAAATGTCTTTGACGGCAGTTTTCCCCTTGTTGAGATCAAAAAACCATGTGCGATAGTTTTTCCCCAGAATGGTTCTCATCATTTTTTTCATTTGCGGGCTTGGCGTGACAGCGAAAGCCTTGCACAAAAGCTGATCCGCATTTGTGGCATCGGCAAGTTCCCGGATGGCAAAGATCACATCCAGGATCAGGGGGGAATGCGTGGAAATGACGACACGGTATCCTCTGCCGACAAGATCCAGGGCCAGTAGCATGATGGCGGATATTGCTTGCGGGTGCAGGCCCATCTCCGGTTCCTCGATCACCACCCAGTCAATATCCTTGATCTTCGACTCGCGCCTTTCTGTGAGAAGGTGGTACAACCCCAGCAACAACGGAGTGAATTCCCGTTGTCCGGCCGTCCAGGTCATGAAGGGGAGACGGGAACTGCCTGCTTTCAGCTCGATCCGCTTTTTGAGCTTTTCCTTGCCCAACAGCACCGGGCTGCCGTGAAAAATGGCCGCATCGATTACATCCCGTATTTCCGTCTTGAGCTTGCGTTCCATCGGGAAGAGCATTTCAGCCTTGGGTGCCGCCATCAGATTGAAGAGGTTTTGACTGAAGAGGCGGGCCACGGTCGGGGTCTCAAACGTCAGACGGGAGAAGGGCATGGGCCAGCCATCCCCCATCAAGAGGGCGCGGTGGGCGGGGATATAGAACATCCGTGCGGGCTGCGCCTTCCCGCCCTTCAAGAAGTCGGCAAGGGGGACGGATTTGCCCTGAAACTGGCAGGTCGTCCCGGATTTCCAGGGTCGCATGCCTTCACCAAAATAAAGATCCTGCAGATCAGTCTCCCTGGCCGGGATGTTGCCGTTGTCGCGCAGGACCGAGAGGATCTCCGGCCCGTCAATAAGCAACTTGAGGAGTTGCAGGGCCAGGCTCTTGCCGGAAGCCTGTTGTCCGACAAAGACGGTCAGATCGCCGAAGGAGATATCCGCCTGGCTGATCTGGGCAAAGTTTTTGATGACGAGTCTGTCTTTACTGTTTTCCGGCATGGCCAACTCCTTGAAATCTTCCATCACAGTATACCGGTCTGCACGGAGTGGTACAATCATGATCGGTGTTTGCCCTGTGAGCCCCCGTACCCCGAGGCGCGCATGCTCAAACAGGTCGGGGTGGTTGTTGTGGATGACGGGCCCTGGGTCGCTAATGGTGACGGATGGTAAACGCTCAGGGCTGGATTGCGGCCAGCAATGACCGGATCTGGGCTGGGCACTTCAACCGGATGTGGTCGGTCCCGTATGACTTGCCAGATCACCGGCACGAGCTGACACTCTGGGCCGGGCAAGGGATTGGGTGCAGATTGCAGCCCGTGGGAGCATGTTTCTTGTGTCATGCCTGTAGGCAAGTCGATGTACTGGCTATTCCAGGCGGCGAGGTATATTATTTAAGCATCAATGCGAGGTGAAACTGTGGGTGACTACACTTCATTGCTTTTTGGGAAGCAGACCATCCTGACAGGGATGGCAAGTGTTCTCGATCTTTCTGGCTCGATGATGCAGTTCAATCAGTCCCCATCCGGAGAGCAGGCCGACTTGTCGGCTATGGCAAGAGACTTCAGGGCGGTTGGCAGCGACATGAAAATGGCTATTCAATGCGAAATGCAGGGTAACCACGGCGATGACAAAGCATAAAAGACAGCCGGTGAAGCATTCTGAAGCTGCCCAGGCAACTACTCCAACACAACACAGTTTTCAAGTCAGTGCAAGTCGGCAAAGCAGTATGTATGTCTCGCCGCTTCCATCAGCAAGTGATATGGAGGCATATGACTGAATTTGCCCCGGAGCATTTGACCGCATTCTCGCGATGGCTGAAAAGCAGCAGAGCCACAGACATATTCAGGAAGATCGCGCTGTTCGAGCTGAGGTCAGGAATGCCACAATCGGACAAGTTTTAGGCTTCCTTCTCGGTCTTTCTGGAATCGGATTTTCGGCAATTGCTGTTATCAATGGGCAAGAAGCTGGGTCGATAGTCGGTATCTTGACTTCCATCGGCAGTCTTATGTGGTCGTTCAAGAAGGGTTCGGATCGAAAGCGTGAAAGCCTCGAGAAACGACAAGCCATGATGTAGCGCGTTGTCTGTGCTGGGAGCAGAATACTGAAACGCCACCCCGGCTACAAGTTGCTGTTCATGGTACTTCTGATGATTGATAACAGCGCAGTGTGACATCCTACATCCTTCTGTTACATTCAGTTTGCAATTAAGAGCAAAAATGTGCTCATGGATATGTCGGCAGGACTGGTCATGCGCGTGGCTCCTTTGGGCGAACTCATTATTCATTCCATCCCAGTATGCCGGTCTTAATGGAGTGTATTGACTACCTTCTCGTTTCTACCAAGATGACTTGCATTAAAGATTCAATTTTGTATTCGTAATGCCTGTCTAAAACACATCCAGTGCTGTCGTGGTGACGGTATCCAAGAAAAAGACTGCTGGTAATGGCACTTATGCCATGCTTGTGCTGGGTAGTTATTTCATGGTATGTTTTAGTAATAAGAATTGCAAGGTAAGGTGGACAATGTCAAAAGAGCTTCTATCTCTCAAAAGTTATATACTTGGTGAAGAAAGTGAGAATGCTTCAAGACATTTGATTGAGCCTTTCTTCAAAAATATCTTTCATGTTGATTCAATAAAAAGAGAATCTGAAGCATCTGGAGCCGATTTGTATGTAGAAGGACGGCT
>JAKPMW010000290.1 GCA_029548715.1 Spirochaetota bacterium
TGCCTGATCGGCAAGCACGGTTGAAGGACAGATGCCTTGCAGGAAGATCATGATACTGATGGTGAGACAGTGGCGCATCCGGATATGATGCCATGAAGAAGGCTGGTTGTCAAATGTGGCAAACGTCACGCTGTGGCGGAGTCCTCGTCAGAAAAAGTCATGAAAAACAGGGAGCCGGACCGGGTTTGCAGGGCTGTGTTGTATATGGAACAACGGGAGGCCGGTGAATGGACATGCAGGAAGTGCTGCGCACGCGGTTCGGGTATAAAGAATTTCGCCCGGGTCAGGAAGAGATTGTCCGGGACGTACTTGCCGGGGGCAATCGTCTGGTTGTCTTGCCGACGGGCGGCGGCAAGTCCCTCTGTTACCTGCTTCCGGCAGGGTTGCACGCGGGAAAGACTCTTGTTGTCAGTCCGCTGATTGCCTTGATGGAAGACCAGGTACAGAGGGCTGCAGCAGCCGGATTGCGGGCAGTGGTCTGGAACCGGGGGACCAGAGATGCGGCCCTGGCGGCTGCCACGATCATCTTTTGCAGCCCGGAAAAAATAGCATCTGGCTCAGGGCGCAGCCTTCTGGGTCTCGGGATCTGGCACCTGGTGATTGATGAGGCTCATTGCGTTGAGGATTGGGGAGGGAGTTTTCGTCCTCTTTACAATCAGCTGGCCGGACTCAGAATGCAGCTCATGCCGAAGTCTGTTTCCGTGTTTACCGCGAGTGCGGATGCCGTCCAGCGTGATTCCCTTGTCCGCAGACTGGGGCTGAGGAATGCGCGCAGTTTTGTCCATGGCTTTGACAGGCCAAACATTGCCTGGCATTGTCATCGGACGGTTGTTCCCCTCCTGGCTGCCGTCAGACTGCTCGAACGGCGGGACGGGCGCGCCATCGTCTATTGTCGCACGAGGCTTGGCGCCTCAAGGGCCGCCGGAGTGCTGCAGGCTTTCGGTCTTGATGCCCGGCCCTTTCATGCCGGGATGCGGCGTGATATCAGGACCGAATTGCAGAATGCCTTTGTCGAGGGTCGGCCACGAATTTTGTGTGCCACGAGCGCATTCGGGATGGGGGTGGATGTTCCCTCGGTACGAACCGTTATCCATCTTGGCCTCCCCACGGGGAGCAACGCCTATTACCAGGAATCAGGCCGGGCCGGGCGTGATGGTGCAGCGGCCCTTGCGGTGCTCTTTTTCCGTCCGGATGAGCCAGACCCCCGGGATGCAGCCGAACAACGAAACCATGTCATGAGAGCCCTGTTCCGCAAATATCCGGAGGGCTGGACGATGCGATTTCTGGAACAGCAGGTGGCCCTTCTGGACAGCGGCCAGGATTCGGCGGCGATTCTGGCCTTCTTGCTGCACCATGGTGTCTGCAGGCTGGACGCTGAAGGCATGAGAGTCATTCCGACAGTGGCCGCCCGGGATCTCCTGGAGGCCGCCATCAGGCAGGATACGGCCCATCGTATGGCCGAACATGCCTGGGTCACGCGGTACGCTTTGGACGCTGGTGCGTGCCGGCGCAGACTGCTTCTCGGGCGATTTGAGGATCCGGCCGGTCTTGTCTGTCGCGGGTGCGACCGGTGTGGATCGCGCTTTTCCGGGCTGATGGACAGCGTGCTGGCACAGGCAGCCCTGGAGGCCGGGACAATCGGCAAATATCTCGGGATCCCCTGGTACGAACGTCCCCCGTGCGGGGAGGAGGAACGGCTTTTTGCCCTGCAGGCAGTGTTTGGAAAGGCGGGTTGACCGGCTTAGCTGCGCAGTTCGTCCATTGCGGCAGCGCGATCGGGAAGGATGGTAAAGAGTTCGTAGAGATCAATTGCCTTGAGTATTTTGACGACAAACGAGCTCATGCTGGCCAGGACGAGACGTCCCCCAAGATGGTCCAGCTTGCGCTTTGCAAGCATCAGGAGCCGGATGCCGTTGCTCCCAAAGTACTCGATCCGGCTGAAGTCGATGATGACCCTGGTGTGTCCCTCGTCGATGAGCTGCGTCAGTGTTTCTTCTACGGAAAACACGTTATGTATATCGATTCGTGTGCAGAGCTCGATGATGCGTACTCCGTCCACGTCCTCGTGCCGTATGTCTGCCAGTCTGTCCTGCATCACTGCTGCTCCATCAATTACTTGTATTCTGCCGCGGGCCGGCTGAACCACATGTCAAGAATACACCGCTTTGGGCAGAATACACAAGGCCCAACAACGCGGGCAGAATACAGTATACGAACCTACCCTGCAACAGGTTCATCGGTTGTTTGTCATGCTATCTTTACCCCATTGAGGGGGAGCGCATGGCGCAGCGGACTATAGAGGTATTACACGACGGCGGGGATTGGGTTGTCGTCAACAAGCCGGCTGGCCTGCCTGTTCAGCCCGGGGAGGCCGTCGGGGCCAATCTGGCGGGTGAGCTGGAGGCGATCTGGGGTCAGCCTCCCCATCTGGTGCACCGGCTCGATCGCGACACGGCAGGCTGCCTGATTGTCGGAAAAACACGGCAGGCCGCCGCCCGCCTTGCGAAGATCCTGTCCGATCCGGGTAGTCGCAAGACGTATCATGCCGTTGTCAAGGGGATCCCGGAGGATGCTTCCGGCGAAATCAGTGAAACCATCGAGGTGCATGGTGTCAAAAAGCGGGCCCTGACCCGCTGGAAGCTGGTGCGACAGTTGGGCGAAGAGTGCTCGCTCCTCGAAATTGTGCTTGATACCGGGCGGATGCACCAGATTCGGATCCACATGGCGAAAAAAGGGCATCCGCTTGTGGGTGATGACCGGCACGGTGACTTCGCCTTCAACCGCAGGATGAAGCGCGAGGCAGGGGCCAAAAAGCTCTTGCTCGTTGCAGTCCGGCTTGAGCTGAGCGGAGGGATCCGGGTTGAGGCACCCTGGCCAGCCCATTTTTCCGGGTTTTGCGCACGTTTTCCGGCAGATCCATAAACAGGACCCGCCATTCTGCCGAACATCGGATCACAGATATATGATCGTGATGGACGCGGGAGGGCGGACGGATGATTGTGGTGATACTCGGGGCGGCAAGCCTTGTGGTCGTGATAGTGCTGACACTCTGGAAGCATTTTGGTCTTTCGGTCAAGCTCACCCGATTTGAGGCCATGCTGCGCCATGGAGAGGCGGAGGCAGCGGTTCCCGGGCTGCGGGCCCTTGAAAACAGGCACCATGGCGAGCTGCGGGTCCACCAGCTGCTGGCACAGGCCCTGATGACGGTCGGGGAGTACCGCCAGGCTGTCCGCGAGTGGGAACTGGTGATGCTGGTCAACCGCCGTGAGCGGGTGCTTGCTGTTGCCGAGATGGCGGGGCCTCTCGCAGACTGTCAGATGGCGCTTGGCGAATGGCGCGAAGCCCAGGGAGGGCTTCTCCTTGCCCTCAAGTCCTGTCCCGCGGAGGTTAGCCTGCTCGAGCGGCTGGCCATGGTGTACCTGAAGCGGGGCATGGCACGACACGCGGTGTCCTGCTATGAGTCTGTTCTCAAGCTTGACGGTGAGTGTGTGACGACACTCATCAAGCTGGCAACGGTGCAGGAGATTGCTGGTGATCTGCGGGGGGCACTGGCGACGGCCCTGCATGTGCTCAGGCTGGATGCGAAAAACGGTCCGGCGGCCCTCCTGGCGGCCAGATTGTATGCGGGATTTGGAAACCATGCGGCTGCGGAGCAGCACTGGCGCATTCTGGCAGAGCGGCAGGAGTATCGCAGGGAGGGGCTGCCGGGGCTTGCTTCCAGTATTGAGGCACAACCGGGAAGACGCGATGAGGCTGTCGAAGCCTGGATGTCAGCCCTTGAGGTTACGGATGCAAAGCCTGCCCGGATTGAGATTCTGTACCGGATGGCCGGGCTCCTCCTGCAATCCGAAGACATCAGGCGGGCAGTCATGCTGCTGGGCGAGATTGTCAGCCTCGATCCGGGTTACAGGGATGCTGCTGCCCTGCTTGAGCGATACGGGGATCTGCACGCAGATGGTGATATCGGGCGCTTTGCAACAGGGGGGATCGAAGAATTCCGGAGCCTGGCCGGGCGGATCCTATCTGCTCTCGGTATTGCGGGCCTGCAGGACAAGGTCACCATAAAACGGGATCTCGTGATCC
>JAKPMW010000291.1 GCA_029548715.1 Spirochaetota bacterium
ATCTTGGTGAGCCCGTGTTCCGCGAAGAAAAGGCCCGCAAGCTGGATCGCCCTGGCCTGGCCCTCGGCCTGGCCTGGACCTCAATGGGGGGCGATGTCCTGACCATTGAGTGCATCGCCAATCCGGGAGCGGGTGGCCTCAAGCTGACCGGAAAACTGGGTGAGGTGATGAGCGAATCCGCCAATATTGCCTGGTCCTACGTGCGCCATCTTGCCGTCAGTGAGGGCCTGGATTCGGGCTGGTTTGACAAGCACATCCTGCACCTGCACGTGCCTGAGGGGGCAACACCCAAGGACGGGCCATCCGCGGGGATCACGATGGCCAGCGCCATGCTTTCCCTGGTCAGGGGACACAGGTTGCGCGGGCATCTTGCCATGACGGGTGAACTCTCCCTGGTCGGGGATGTGCTGCCGATCGGTGGGCTCAAGGAAAAGGTGATAGCCGCCAAGCGAAGCGGGATTCGCGAGGTGATCATCCCCTGGGCCAACGAGGCACAGCTTGTTGAAATTCCCGAACATGTCCGGCGCGGGATCACATTTTATCTTGTGCGCAGCATGGACGAAGTCAAGTCCATCATTTTTGCCAGGGGGGGTGACCCGGCCTTGACCGAACACGCCTGGAAGGATGGGACACAAGCCGGATGATGCTGTGGCCCTGGTCCGGCGGAGTGATCGCTGCTGCTGCCGGACAGTGACCAGCCGTATATTACCTGTACTCTCCCCGAATATTGGAGCCCTTTAACATGAAGAAGATCGAACGAAGTCCGCTTGACCCCTTCGTCAAGTGGTTTTTCCCCAGGCTGCTGCCCTGGGTGCCCCGCTGGATGACTGCCAATGTGATTTCCAGCCTTGGGGTCCTGCTCTGCTTTCTCTCTGCGGTCTGTCTGGTCCTGTCGTTTGTCAGCCCGGTTTTTTACCTGATTGCCGCGTTTCTGTTCCTGCTGACCTGGGTGACGGATACCATGGACGGGATTGTGGCCCGTGCCCGCAATCAGCAGTCCGTGGTTGGTCACTATCTTGACCACTTTGGTGATTCGTGGAATATCGTGTTTATCGGGTTTGGACTCTTTCTGACCAACGGGTCCCATCTCGTGATCGGACTGGCCTGCGCCGTGGTCTATCTCATGTTTCATGTGGATGGGCACATCAAGGTAACCATTACGGATACCCTTGAACTCCCGGCCTTTGGCCCGACCGAGATCCGTTTTGTCATTGCCGGGGTCATGGTGGCGGCCTTTTTTATCGATCCTGGCGTGCCCTGGTCCTGGTTTCCCGAGATGACGGGAGAACAGGGCTGGCTGACGAGGCTGCTCGGGTTTTCCCGCGGGATGACGTTTATTGACACGGCCGGACTGCTCGCGGCACTGGGTGGTGGCCTGGGGCTCATGGCCGAGACGGCTGCCATGCTCGTCCGCTTTTCGCGGGAGGATGCACGCAAACGGACTGCTTCAGCAAGTGCGCCTGTCAGGTCGGCAGGCAGCCGGGAAGGACGGGCACCTGCCGGGACAGCGGGAGCCAAAAAGCGCACGGTGAAAAAGTCACCCGCTCCGAAAGGAAAGAAATCATGATAACCGAGGCTGTGATTCTCGCTGCCGGACAGGGAACCCGGATCCGTGTCATCTCGGGGGACCGGCCCAAACCTCTTGTTGAGGTCGGGGGGAGGAGTCTGCTTGAGATCGGGGTCGAAAACCTCCTCGCTTCGGGAATCGAAAAGATCGTTGTTGTGGTCGGCTACGAGCACCAGCAGGTGCGTGAGCACGTTGCAGCCAGACCATGGCGGGACAGGATAGTCTTTGTCCAGAATGACGAGTGGAAAAAGGAAAACGGGCTTTCGGTATATGCAGCCCGGACGGCGCTTTCGGGTGAGCATTTTTTTGTCCAGATGGTCGATCACATCTTCGATTCGGGCGTCTATGCCCGTGCCATGCAGGCCGGGCTCCGCGGAGGGGCGTCGTACCTTTGCATTGACCGGGATATCCCGGCTGTTCATGACCTGGATGATGCGACAAAACTCGTGGTTGAGCCGGACAGCTCGATTTCTTCAATTGCCAAGATGCTGCCGGAGTTTAACGCTGTGGATACCGGACTTTTTGTGATGTCCCGCAGGATTTTCGATTTCTTTGGGCAGGCCATCGCTGAGGGGCGCAATACCATTTCGCACTCGGTGCAGGATGCCGGCCGGGCGGGGGCCTTCTTCACGATCGATGTGACCGGGAGTTCCTGGATAGATGTTGATACCGAAGAGGCCTGGCACGAGGCCGTCCGCAGGCATGCAGCAGGGCAGGCTTCAGGCTAACCTGATGCGCTGGCCGGGGTGGGGGTAGCGGATGTTCGGATGCTGGCTCTGTTTGTCACGCTTGAGGTGTGTTCCCCAAAAGACCGTGTCGGTATCTGCCCGTTCGAGGTATTGGACGAGTTCATCTTCACAGATGTGCACCGGAACATTGTCGTCAGCTTCACCGTTGAGATCGATCAGGACATGCCGGGGGCCGCGGTTGAGAATCGCCACCACCCCGGGGCACCAGAGCGTGTCGGGGATGTAGGCAAAGCGGGTCGATCCGCTGCACTCGACCGAAAATCCCCAGGTCGGTGCAAAATGTTCCATTCGTTCGCAGGTGGTCCGGCAGGCAGGGACGAGGGGGATTTCCCCTCCGTCACTGCTTTCGGCAAAATCCACACAGCGGCGCATCCAGGAGACCGCGGGTATTTCGCCAAAGGCCATGTCCATCAGGGCAAAGCAGTGCGCGGCAATCCCGGGTGGGCCGATAACGCTCAGTTCTCCGTGCCGGTCGTAGCGTACGTCATCCATGAACCGCTGCAAAAGAAAAAACGGAAGACCGAATATGTGATCGGCGTGGATGTGCGAGATGTAGACCACACGGATGTCATGCGGGTCGATCCGGTTGTTGCGCAGGGATGGCATGATGTCGGGTGGCGCTTCGACAAGGATGCTTCCGTCAATGACAAAGCCGTTATAGGGCAGGCCTTCACTGACGGCACCACCGTTTCCGAGAATAAGGATTTCCTGCATGGTACCGTCCCTGAAAAACTCTTGTCAGAGTATGCTGCGGGGAGTGCTTGTGCGTCAACCGTTTTGACGGTGTTTTTCCGTTACCGGCCGCGGGGATCAGCGGGCCAGAGGATCTTGTGCAACTGGAGATTGAGACGGATCTCGAGCCCGCTTGCCAGGATGGCTTCGGCCAGCCAGTCCGGGGAGACCGCTGGCGCGGCCGGAGAAAAAAAGACTTCGTAGCGGCGGGCGAGATGGTGGCGGGAGACAAAGTCGAGTGCCCAGGCACAGTCGTCCTGCGCTGCGATGACGAATTTGAAGAGGTCATGGTGCCGGCGGGCAAGCCTGACATTTTCGAAATTCATGATCCCGCTCATCCCGCTGGCGGGCGTTTTTATGTCGATGACTGCGACCAGCTTGTCAGGCAGTCCACTGACAGGGAACGACCCGTTTGTCTCCATGCTGACGGCATGCCCGTCAGTGATCAGGGCTTCGGCAAGGGAGAGGACGGCCTCCCGCTGGAGGAGCGGTTCACCCCCGGTCAGGCAGACATGCCGGGTCGGTCCCAGACTCCGGATCCGGGCGCGAACCGAATCTATGTCGATTGATTCGCCTTCGTCCCAGGCCCAGGCCGTGTCGCAATAGCTGCAGCGGAGATTGCAGCCGGTCAGGCGGACAAAGATGGTGGGCCAGCCGGCACTGGCCGCCTCACCCTGGAGCGAGCGGAAGATCTCGGCGATCCTGAGGGTCACGGACGGGACCAGGAAGCGGTTGAGCCGTCGGTCTCTTCGACGCTGACACTGTCCATCAGCGCGGCGTACCCGGCTCCGGCCAGCTTTCGCTCGACCTCGGAAAAGATCCAGGCTGCGATGTTTTCGGCGGTCGGGTTATGGACGGCAAAATGGGGGTGGGTGTTGACATCCGTGTGGTCGAGTTCGGCGCAGACTTCACGCAGCATCCGCCTGAGATCCCCGAAGTCGACCAGCATTCCGTCCGATCCGAGTGATTCACCACGTACGGTTGCAGTGACACGCCAGTTGTGTCCGTGCTGGTTTTCGCACTTGCCCTGGTACTCGCGCAAGTGATGTGCTGCGGAAAATCCCGCGCTGGCAGTGATCCTGTACATGCAGAAAAAGTAGTACAAGAGGTGTCCCGGGAAAAACAAAAACTCGCCCGCAGCACGGGTGATTTTTATGGGGAACAGACCCTGCCCGGGTCAGGGGACGTCAAGGCAGATCAGGCAGATGTCGTCGTCAAAGTTTTCACCACCATGGAACCTGATGAGTGAGTCCGTCATCCGCAGGACAAAGCTGTGGACCGGCTCCTGCCCGTGATGCTCGATGACATCATGAATCCGGCTGTCCCCGAAGGCCAGCATCAGGTCACCGGCTGACGTGGATTCAACCAGGCCGTCCGTGTAAAGCAGGAGTTTTGAGCCGGACTCGAGGGCGACCTCGTTTTCGGAGTACTGGCGGTTTCGTGCCCTGAGTTCGGTATTTGCGAGGACCGCGAGGGGGAGGCTCTTGTGTGAACTGACCAGGCTCTGTGTCCCACCTCCGCAGGAGGAGATGATGTACGGTTCGTTGTGGCCTGCATTGGCATAGCGGAATGAGCGACTGGTGCGGTCAAAGATCCCGTAAAATGCGGTCACAAAATTCCCGTTTGTCTGGGAGATGAGAAAATCGTTGAGATAGTGGAGCAGGGCAGCGGTATCGGGCAGTCTGGGAGCCATCTGGAGGACCGCGCTC
>JAKPMW010000303.1 GCA_029548715.1 Spirochaetota bacterium
GCGGCCGAAGCCCTCTCCTTTGTCCGCTACCTCCTCTACCAGACCCTCTACTGGCACCATGCCTCCAGGGCAGGGAGGGCGATGTTCAAAGCCGCCCTGGCCCCCCTTGTCACGGCATCAGGCAAACGGCCCGCCAGGGGATCGCGCTACCACCCCTTCATGGCGGATATCGCCCGGCTCCTCGGTGTGACTGAAGAGCCCCAGCCGATCACCCTCTCCGACGTTTTGAACCACTTCGAAAAAAAGGCCGACGAACCGGGCCGCGCCCTGATCGCCCTGATCAGGGCCAGACGGTACTACAAGCGCATCTGCACCATCCACGAGGGCAGCGGAGGCCGGATCCTGCTTGAAGACTTCCGCAATGCAACCCGAAAACCCGGTTTTGATGAAACCCTGCGCAAGATCCTTCGCGCACGCTTTGAAAGCCGGCTGACCACCCGCCAGGGGCCAGGGGCCTCCCTCCTGACACCCGACAGAAGCGGACCGGCACTTGAAATCCTCTCCAGACAGCGCACCATCCTCTGCGATGCCCCGCGCCCCAGCATCGGGTCACACAACCAGCTTCTCTTTGTTCCCGAACCACAACGCCTTGAGCGGAATCATTCCGAGCGGCACCGTTCGGGCGAGCGGGTCTCGGCGGTCTGGAACGATGTCCACGCCAGACTGATGTCCATTGCCGCCAAGGGCCGGGTCTTTTGCCACCCTGACCTCAGGGAGGCGCTCCTGGCCGCCCTCGGCCCGGCGGGTGTCGAGGACTGCATCCTTGAGGCCATGAAAAAATGAGCCTGCCGTCACGGCCGGCCGGATTTTGACAAGTATTTGACAATCTTGATTGACCACTACCCGCCATCTTTGTACTTTAGATTTGATTCACCACGCCATCAGTTCCAAGGAGACCACGCAATGAGTCCGACCGTCAAGCTCGGCCCGCGCACCCTGCCGGCCGAGTCCTATGCCAAGCTCGACACATACATCGACAGCCTCGGCATCACCAGAAAGGACCCCCGTAAAAAAGGGTTCCTCATCCAGATCCTGCACAAGGCGCAGCATATCTTCGGCTATCTGCCCGAAGAAGTGCAGAAACATGTCGCCAACCGGCTCTGGCTGCATCATGCCGACGTCTCCGGAGTAATCAGTTTTTACAACTACTTCACGACCGAACCCAAGGGGAAGATCAGCATCAGCATCTGCATGGGAACGGCCTGTTATGTCAAGGGCGCAGACAAAATCCTGGCCGAATTCGAAAAGCAGCTCGGGATCAATGCCGGCGGCCTGACCGATGACGGGCTCTTTTCTCTTGATGTCCTGCGCTGCGTAGGCGCCTGCGGCCTGGCCCCTGTCGTCCTGGTCAACGAGAAGGTCTATGGCCGGCTCAAGACTGACGACGTATCCCGGGTCATCAGCGAGGCCCGCAGCATGAATACCGCAACGGAGGCCGCCCATGGCACGAATTGAATCCTTTGACGCCCTGCGCGCCCTTGTGCGCGATTCGGCCCACCTGCTTTCCCTGCGCCATCATGCCGGCGAGATCAATGCCGCCCAGGCTGCCGCGGCTGCCAAGGCATCCGGGACCCGCAAGGACCTGATGGTCTGCGGCGGAACCGGCTGCCAGGCCTCGGACAGCAAGCTCCTGGTCGACAACCTGAACGCGGTCCTCCGGGAAAAAGGGCTTGAGCGGGATGTTCATGTGGTCACCACGGGCTGCTTCGGGTTTTGCGAAAAAGGCCCGATCGTCAAGGTTCATCCCGACAATGTCTTCTACGTCGAGGTCAAGCCGGATGATGCCCGTGAAATCATCGAGTCACACATCATCGGCGGAGTGCGCATTGAGCGCCTGCTCTACGAGGAACCAACAGTCCACAAAAAGGTCCCCACGCACAGTGACATGTCCTTTTACAAGAAGCAGATGCGGATCGCCCTCAGGAACTGCGGCTTCATCAATCCCGAAAACATCCTCGAATACATCGCAAACGAGGGCTATATCGCACTGGCCAAGGCCCTGGAAGAAAACAAGCCCGAATCAATCATCGAACAGATCAAGCGCTCGGGCCTGCGCGGACGCGGGGGCGGCGGCTTTTTGACCGGCCTGAAATGGGAGATCGCCAGCAAGCACGCCTCCGACGAAAAATTCATGATCTGCAACGCCGATGAGGGCGACCCGGGTGCCTTTATGGACCGCTCGATCATGGAGGGCGATCCCCACAGCATCATCGAGGCCATGGCGATTGCAGGCTTCGCGATCGGAGCCTCGGTCGGCTGCGTCTATATCCGGGCCGAGTACCCCCTGGCCATCCAGCGCCTCGAGATCGCCATCAGTCAGGCCAGGGAATACGGCCTGCTCGGGAAAAACATCTTCGGCAGTGCGTTTTCCTTTGACATCGAGCTCAAGTACGGAGCGGGTGCCTTTATCTGCGGAGAAGAGACCTCGCTGATTCATTCCATCGAGGGCAAGCGCGGCGAACCAACAACCAAACCGCCCTTTCCCGCCGAAAGCGGACTCTGGGAAAAGCCAAGCTGTGTCAACAACGTCGAGACCCTGGCCAACGTCCCCGAAATCATTCGCCGCGGAGCCGAGTGGTACCGCAGCATCGGGACTGAAACATCCAAGGGAACCAAGGTCTTTGCCCTGGCCGGCAAGGTCAACAACGTCGGACTGGTCGAAGTCCCCATGGGAACAACCCTGCGCGAAATCGTCTTTGACATCGGGGGCGGAATCCCGGGCGGCAAGGCGTTCAAGGCCGTCCAGACGGGCGGTCCTTCGGGCGGCTGTATCTCGGCAGAGTTCCTTGACACCCCCATCGACTACGAATCCCTCAACAAGATCGGCTCGATGATGGGTTCGGGAGGAATGATCGTCCTCTCCGAGGAAGACTGCATGGTCAATCTGGCAAAGTTTTATCTTGAATTTTCTGTGGATGAGTCGTGCGGAAAATGCACCCCCTGCCGGATCGGCACCAAGCGTCTGCACGAAATCCTGAGCCGGATCACTGATGGCAAAGGTTCCCTCAAGGACCTCGACCGCCTGCAGGAACTGGGCGAAACAATCAAGGACACGGCCCTCTGCGGCCTGGGGCAGACCGCACCCAACCCGGTCCTGTCCACCATGAAGTACTTCGCTGACGAATACCGGGCCCATGTGACTGACAGGAAGTGCCCCGCCGGGGCCTGCCAGAAGCTCCTTTCATATATCATCAACGAGCCCAAATGCGTCGGCTGCACCGCCTGCGCCCGGGTCTGCCCCGTCAACTGCATCGCCGGGTCGGCCAAAAAACCGCACGTCATCGACCAGTCAAAGTGCATCAAGTGCGGCGCCTGCTACGCCAAGTGCAAATTCGGCGCCATCGACAGAAAGTAAGAGGATACACGCCCATGGGCCTTGCCATAGTAACGATCAACGACAAGCAGATCGCCGTCGAACCGGGGACAACCATCCTCGACGCGGCAAAAAAACTGAACATCCATATCCCCACACTCTGCCATCTTGACATGCACGACATCAAGATGGTCAACAAGGTCGCCTCCTGCCGCGTCTGCGTGGTCGAGGTCGCCGGAAGACGCAATCTGGCCCCGGCCTGCGCCACCCCGGTCACGGACGGAATGGTCATCAGCACCAACACCAAGCGCGCCATCAAGGCCCGCCGGGCCGTCCTCGAGCTCCTGCTCTCGGATCACCCCTTCAACTGCCTGACCTGTGCCAAATCCCTTGACTGCGAACTGCAGGCCCTGGCCAAGCAGTTCGGGATCGAGGATGTTCCCTTCAAGGGACAGATGTCGACCTACCCGCTGGACACCTCCAGCCGGGCCATCAGGCGCGAGCTTGACAAATGCATCCTCTGCCGGCGCTGCGAAACAGTCTGCAACGAGATGCAGACCGTAGGGGTTTTGACCGGATACGGACGCGGCTTTGAGTGCGTGGTCAGCCCGGCCGAAATGAAACCGCTTTCAGACACCATCTGCACTTTCTGCGGCCAGTGCATCAATGTCTGCCCGACTGCGGCCCTGACAGGCATCAGTTATATCCGCGAAGTCTGGGATGCGATCAACAATCCGGCCAAAACAGTCATCGTCCAGACAGCCCCGGCCGTACGCGTGGGCATCGGCGAAGAATTTGACATGCCTCCGGGACGGGCCGCGACCGGAAAGCTCGTAGCCGGCCTGCGAGCCCTCGGTTTTGACAAGGTCTTTGACACCGACTTCGCCGCCGACCTGACCATCATGGAAGAGGCGCACGAACTGATCGGGCGGCTCAAGGACGGCAAGAATCTCCCGATCCTGACATCCTGCTGCCCGGGCTGGGTCAACTTTCTCGAGTTCCAGTTCCCCGACCTGATCAATATCCCCTCTTCCTGCAAATCACCGCAGCAGATGTTCGGGGCAATCGCCAAGAG
>JAKPMW010000309.1 GCA_029548715.1 Spirochaetota bacterium
GCTGGGGATGGGCTATTGAAAAACATCGTCTCTGGCAATTTCATGACTGTATTCTTTACAGTACCGCCTGTTTATATACAGGATATGAAGGGGACCCCGGCTTTGCTCCTGGAATCTTCGCAAGCAGCATGCTGTCTGGCACATTTACAACAATTGATTTAACTGAATACAATGCTCCTTTAAGGCAGGCTCGGTCTTGCGCATATTGACAATTTTTATCTGTCGGAAAGTAATCCGGGATAGATCCGCCAATATCCCGATACGGCCAAGCGTCACGTCTTTCCGTACGCTTCACCCCCCCATCGCCAACCCCATGATCTCCGTATATCCTACAGCCTCGATGCCGGGCGCGAGGGGCCAGGAGGTGCTCCCGCTGTTCAGGATGCGGCGGGCGACGCTTTTCCAGGGCAGGCCCGAGCGGTCAATGCCCTGACAGGGGCATGACACCCAACCTGACAATTTTTACCTGCCAGGTTGACATTGTCAACCTGGCGAAACAGGATTTGCTACTTGTTATACTACAGCATGTTGCCAGAGCAAGTCCGGCGGCCTGAGCCGGTTTTTTTGGGGAACAGACGGCCGCCCGCATTCAATCCGGGATACACCCGCGAATATCATGATGCTGTCATATCAATCCCGGATTCGTATGACTCTTTCACGAATTTGTAATGCGAATCCGGGATTGCGATCACTGTTGTGCAATATCGTCACGTGTATCCCGGATAGAGATCACAGTTTGGTGCGCAGATTACGAGCGATAGCGGGTCGGGTCGGGCACGCCGGCCTCGGCAAAGCCCTGCTTGCGCAAAAGACAGGCGTCGCAATGCCCGCAGGCCCGCCCCTCGTCATCGGCCAGATAGCAGCTCACCGTATGGCTGTAGTCCACCCCAAGCGAGATCCCCAATTGGATGATGCCCGCCTTTGAAAGCTGCATCAGGGGCGCGTGGATCCTGAAAGGACGCCCCCCGTCAGCCGCGCTCGTCCCCAGATTGGCGGCCTTTTCAAAAGCCTCGATAAAGGCCGGGCGGCAGTCGGGGTATCCCGAATAGTCAACGTGGTTGACCCCGATAAAGATGTCCCGCGCGGGCAGGCCCTCGGCCAGTGCCAGGGCCATCGTCAAAAACAGCATGTTGCGGGCCGGGACGTAGGTCGGCGCGATGGCGGCACCCATCGACTCATGGCTCCGGTCCAGCGGAACCTCGCCCCCGGAGGTCAGGGCCGATGAGGCAAAGGGGCGTGGATCGAGTTCGAGTTCGAGATGGCGCACCGCACCATAGCGGGACGAGATCTCCCGCGCCCGCGCCAGCTCGATATCATGTTTTTGCCCATAGCGAAACGAGAGGGTCGTGACGGCAAACCCGTCTGCGACAGCCTGCGCCAGCACGGTTGTCGAATCCAGCCCGCCGCTGGCCAGCACAATAGCGTTATCCATCAATCTTCCTCAAGAGTAAGAGTCCTGCGGGACCCGGCGAGGCTGGCCGGAGGCCCCCCGATCCCGTACTGCCTGCGGATGAGGGTCCAGCTTGTCACCGCAGCATGGCCGTGCCCCTTGCCGTGCCAGTAATGATCCTTGAGATCGTACACCCGCAGCAATCCGTCGGAGCCTCTCCAGGCAATGCTCTCGTATTCAAGATCAGCACCGCGGGTGCGAAACTCGCGCCGCCCCCAGGCGTATTCGAGACGGGAGACCGGAATAATGGTGGCATGCCAGAAATTCCGTTCGACGAGCCACCTATCGCCGAGATACAGGTAATAGCGCGCATGAAAGAGCCGCTTGGCCAGGATACGCAGCGCAAAGACAAAAAAGAGCAGGCCAACAGCGCCAACGATCAGTGTCAAGAGCACCCGAAGCGGTGTGGCCGGCACCGCCTCAAGGCCAAACATGTTCCAGGCCGTAACGACAGCCCCGCCAATAAAAAGCAGCGAGACAAGGGCGATCGTTCCCCCGATGGTCAGCGACGGACGGTAGACCCCCAGCCGGCGCGAGGAATCAGCAGCCGCAGCTTCGGCAAGGATCCGCCGCGACTGGCGTGACAATACAACGACTGGGCGCCAGATAACCTGCTCATCGACTGTTCCCGAAGAAGCCATCAGTCACCTCCCCCATGCTAAAAATTGCTTGTCAACAATACTGCCCCGA
>JAKPMW010000373.1 GCA_029548715.1 Spirochaetota bacterium
CCAAAAAAGATCGGACCGATGCTCAAGATGGCGGACATCGTGGTGATCACCAAGGGTGATATCGTCAGCCAGGCCGAGCGCGAGGTCTTTGCCTCACGGGTCAACGCCGTCAATCCGGGCGCCGTCATCATGCACATTAACGGTTTGACCGGGCAGGGCAGCTATGAGCTCTCGACCCTGCTCTATTCGGTCGAGGCCGGGTTTGCCACCCTCAAGGGCATGAAGCTGCGTTTTTCGATGCCCTCGGCGCTCTGCTCGTACTGCCTGGGTGAGACCAGGATCGGCGAAGAGCACCAGTTGGGAAATGTGCGCAAGATCGATCTTCACGAGGAGGAACAGAATGCTGCACAGTGACGACATTGCCGGTCTTGCAGTGGCAGACCTGCTGGCCCGGTTTCCATTTATGGAAGCGTTTTTTCGCGACAACGGTATTGTGACGGCAGGTCGCGAGCGCATCAGGTTGGCGGATCTGATCGGGGAGACAGAGGCTGAGGACCGGGGAACCGACGGAAACAGGCTGGCAGCGCAGGCTGCCGAATACATCAATCGGATGCTGGCATTTTTGGGCGAGGGCGAACAGGTCACCAGGATCACGATCCTGCCCGGGCGGGATAAATCCGGCCAGCCCGAAGGCTTCGAGCGGCTCGAGATCCGCACCAGCGAGATCATCTCGATTGTCGGACCGACCGGGAGCGGAAAGAGCCGGCTCCTGGCGGATATCGAGTGGGTGGCCCAGGCCGATACCCCGACCGGGCGCAGGGTGCTGATCAACGGGGCACCTCCCGATCCCAAATGGCGCTTTTCGTCGGCCGACAAGCTGGTGGCCCAGTTGTCGCAAAACATGAATTTCGTGATGGATCTTTCGGTGCGCGAATTTGTCGCCCTGCATGCCGAAAGCCGCATGATCAGGGATGCAGACTCGGTGGTTGAACGCATCATTGCCCAGGCCAACGAGCTGGCGGGCGAGCCCTTTACCCCGGAGACCGCCATCACGGCCCTCTCCGGCGGGCAGTCCCGGGCCCTGATGATTGCCGATACCGCCATCCTGAGCAAGTCCCCCATCATCCTGATCGACGAGATCGAAAATGCGGGGATCGACCGGCAGCGTGCGCTGGCACTCCTGCTTTCGGAGGAAAAGATCGTCCTGATGGCCACGCACGATCCGGTCCTGGCCCTGATGGCCGACAGGCGCCTGGTCATCAAAAACGGGGGGATTGCCTCGGTTGTGGAGACAACGGAACAGGAGCGTTCGATCCTGGGTGAACTCAGGGCCCTGGATGCACAGGTGTTGGAATACCGGGCCAGACTGCGCCGCGGGGAGCGGCTGGATACAGCGAAAGAAGGGAAGGAGGCCGTGCATGCATGATGGCTGTAGTGGAAGTTTTGGTGATGGCAAGGCGGTGGTGGACAAGATCAGGGCGATGGGGTTTGCGCCCCAGTTCATGCCGATCCCCCTGCAGATCCTCTGCGGAGGGTGCGGCAAGCCATTCGATATGGTACACTTTGAAGAGGCCTGCCCGGACTGCGGGATGGTGCACGGCGTGACGCCCTGCCATTCGTATGACCCTCAGGCGGTGCAGGCCGCCGGGATAGGGTATTGATCGGGGTTTTTGCAGGGACAGGTTGCGACCAGGAGCTTTTATATGGAAAGAACAGGTCGCAACCCATCCATAACAATACGGCGCAGTACGGTATGGGCGGGTCTGTGACCCGTCCGGTAGAAAGGAGAATCAATCATGGGAATGTTTTGCTATCAGTGTCAGGAAGCCCTCAAAAATACGGGGTGCACAGTCAACGGTGTCTGCGGGAAAAAGGGAGATACCGCCAACCTGCAGGATCTTCTGGTCTACACGGCCAAGGGTGTGGCCTTGGCGGCGCTTGCTTCGGGCAAGGTCTCTGAGGAGGCCGGGCACTACCTGATCAAGGCCCTGTTTACAACCGTGACCAATGTCAGCTTTGACAATGCCCAGTTGATCGGGTTTGTCCGCGAAGGGCTGCGCCTGAGGGACAGTCTTGTGAGCGCACAGTCCGGGCACGATGCCCTGACCTGGGTCCCGGGTGATGACGCGGCGCTGCTGGCCAAGGCCGAAACAATCGGGGTCCTGGCAACCGAAAATCCCGATGCCCGTTCGTTGCGCGAGCTGCTTGTCTATGGCATGAAGGGGATTGCGGCCTATGCCGATCATGCCCTTGTGTTAGGCTACGAAGATCCGGCCATCGCCCAGTTTCTTGCTGAAGGTCTGGCCTCAACGACACAGGACCTCTCGCTGGACGCGATGGTCGGGCTGGTGATGAAGGCCGGCGAGGTGGCCGTGACAACTATGGCCCTGCTGGACAAGGCGAATACCGAAACCTACGGAAATCCCGAGCTGACCCAGGTCGATATCGGGGTCGGAAACAATCCGGGGATCCTGATTTCGGGGCACGACCTCAAGGATATGGAAGAACTCCTCAAGCAGACGGAAGGGACGGGCGTCGACGTCTACACCCACGGCGAGATGCTTCCGGCCAATTACTATCCGGCTTTCAAAAAGTATTCCCATTTTCACGGGAATTACGGGAGTTCATGGTGGCTGCAGGACAAGGAGTTCGAATCCTTCAACGGCCCGATTTTGATGACGACCAATTGTCTGGTCCCCCCCAAGGACTCGTACAAACAGCGGGTCTTTACCACCGGAAACGTGGCCTTCCCCGGAGTGCAGCACATCGCTGACCGGCCCGCGGGCGGCGTCAAGGACTTTTCAGCCCTGATCACGCTGGCCAAGACCTGCAAGGCGCCGCTCGAACTCGAAAAGGGAACGATCACCGGAGGATTTGCCCACGCCCAGGTGATGGCCCTGGCTGACAAGGTCGTTGAGGCCGTCAAGTCGGGCGCCATCCGCAAATTCGTGGTCATGGGTGGCTGCGACGGGCGCCAAAACGGGAGAAACTACTACACCGAATTTGCCGAGAAGCTGCCCAAGGACACCGTCATCCTGACCGCGGGCTGCGCCAAGTACCGCTACAACAAGCTGCCCCTTGGGGACATCGGCGGGATCCCGCGCGTCCTCGACGCCGGGCAGTGCAATGACAGCTACAGTCTGGCCGTGATCGCCCTCAAGCTCAAGGAAGTCTTCGGTCTGGCCGACATCAACGAGCTCCCGATCGTCTACAACATTGCCTGGTACGAGCAGAAGGCCGTCACTGTCCTTCTCGCGCTCCTCTCGCTCGGTGTCAAAAACATCCACCTGGGGCCAACCCTGCCGGCCTTCCTCTCTCCGGCGGTGGTGGATGTGCTCGTCAGGACGTTCGGGATCAGCCCGGTTGGTTCGGTGGACGACGATCTGGCCAAACTGGTCGGGTGATGCTGCAGGGACTGTCCCAAGAGGTCAAAAAATCATGCTCCGCCGCACGCTGAGGCCCTTGGCGTGCTGGCGAGGTGCCCGGTTGCGAATCATGCTTTTTCGCACAATGCCTTTTGGGACAGATTCTTGCGTACAACATGGACAGATGCAGTGACCGGCCGGTTCCGCAAGGGGCCGGCTTTTTTTTTGGGGGGGGTGGGCGCCTCCCGGCCTGCTGGCGATTGTACATGCGGGTTTCAAACCCGCACCTGCCCGCTCCGAATGGCGCACCTGTGGGCCGCCATCTCCGCTTCCGATCCCTGGCGCGGATGCTGGCCGCTGGGAAGCCATGCACAAGGGAAAAATATTGCGGTCACTGCCCACGGCGGGTATACTGGACAAGGCGTTGGAGAGATGCTTCCGATTGGGACCCGAAAAAGATCTTTTTCATGAAGCACGGGGATGACCGGGGGTGGGTTCATCTCGCCTATAGCAAAACCTGTCCAATGATGATGGGCGAATTCAAGGCGGGTTGGCGAGTCATCAATTGTGACAGCGAAGAGCGTGTCGGGGAGAACGGTGTCGACGGGAATGTCATTGACGGAGACGGGGATACCTGTTGGCATACGCAGTGGACGGGCAAAGCACCCATGCATCCGCACTGGATCATGATCGACCTGGGTCAGGGGTATCGGGTATCTGCCGCGTCAAAACCGTTATGCGAATGGCGAGTACTGCTACAATGGGGATATCGGCAGGTACGAGATTCTGGCCAGTCAGGACGGCAAGCTGTTTCACGGGTTGCGTTCGGGACGTTCCGAAGGATCAAGCAGCAACAGATAGTGCACTTGAGCTCACCGCTCCTGCGAGGTATGTCAAACTGGTTGCGTTGTCGGAAATTGAAGGCAAACCCTATACG
>JAKPMW010000387.1 GCA_029548715.1 Spirochaetota bacterium
CGTCTCGTTGCTCGAAACGCTGACATCGGCAAGATGATGGATGAGGACAAACTGCCGGACTGCCTCACGCAGGGCGAGCCGCATCCATGCCTGGCAGGCGGGTGTCTCCAGCCAGCCGGAGGCTTCGGCATTCGCAGCCAGAACATCGGAGAGAAAGCGGTTGTTCAGCCAGATCGAGCGGAACGAAGCGTTGGTGGCAAGCCGGGCACGCTGGCCGGGGGTAAACTGGCTGCTCATGCGCAAGGTGATGGCAAACTCTTCGGCAAGACTGTCTCTCCCGAAAGACTGCTTTCCGATCCTGTATATCTCCCCGCCCCCGGGAGGCCCGGCGAGCCAGGCCGTCAACCCGCCTGCGGCAAAGGAAAAGCCGCAGACGGCGACAAGCAGCAAGGTCAGGCCGGTCTTAGTCCAGGACATGGACCAGCAATCCATCACGAAGTTTGGGGGCAAACCAGGTCGACTTGGGCGGCATGATCTTTTTTTCCTCAGCCACCGCCATCAGCTCGCCAATCGAGGTGGGAAACATCGAAAACGCCACGGTAAACTTCCCGCTGTCAACCAGCTTTTCGAGTTCAGCCGTTCCGCGTGTCCCTCCGACAAAGTCGATCCTCTTGTCCTTTTTGGGATCCTCGATCCCAAAGAGCGGGCCCAGGACCTCATTTTGCAAAATGGCCACGTCAAGGCGCGCCAGGGGATCGGTCGGGAGACTGCCCTTGTAGCGCAGCCCGAACCACTCGCCCCCGATGTACATCGAAACCTCTTTGGCCTGTCTGGGGGCCTTGTCTGCTGTCGGAGCAATCGTAAACTTTTCGCCCAGCTTGGCAAAAAACCCTTCCTTGGTCATCCCGTTAAGATCGACAAGGACCCGGTTATAGGGCAAAATGCGCATCTCGTTGTCGGGGAAGGCAACAGCAAGGAAGTACGCGTATTCCTCGTTCCCGCTATGTCCCGGATTGGCCGCCTTGCGCCGCTCGTACACAATCGAGGCTCCGGCACTGCGGTGATGACCATCAGCGATGTACAGGGGATTGATCCCTTCAAAATGCCTGACAAGAGCCGAGATCTCTCCGGCATCATCAATCAGGTGCACAATATGGCGGATCCCGTCATCCGCCGTAAAATCATAGAGAGGCTTGCGGGCAGTCACCTTCTGGACAAGGGCATTCACATCCGCCTGCGCCTTGTAGGTCAGGAGGACAACACCGGTCTGGGCGTTGGTTTCGTCGATATGCCGTGTGCGGTCCTCTTCCTTGTCCTTGCGGGTGTGCTCGTGCTTGCGGATATGGTTGTCCAGGTATTCCTGGGCCGAAAAACACCCGGCAATCCCGCTCTGGCGATGGCTCCCCTCTTCAAGGGTGTACACGTAGAGGCAGGGCTTTTCGTCCTGCACAAAGATTCCCTCGGAGCGCATCCGTGCAAAATTTTCTTTGGCACGGGCGTAGACCGCATCCGAATAGAGGTCAGTCCCCTCGGGAAGATCAATTTCGGACTTGTTAATATGCAAAAACGAGTTCTGGTTTGAACCGGCCATCGCCCGGGCTTCCTCGCTGGAAAGCACATCATAGGGGGGGCTGGCTACCTCGCTGGCAAGATCAGGGCGAGGTCTGACACTTTTAAAGGGGTGAAGACAGGACATGGCGGAGTGACTCCTTGGAGACTTTATTGTTATATATCCACGTATGGTATAATGTAGCACACTCGTCCCCCAGTGAACAGGAGTCACTTTCATGAAATCCCGCCACACAGCGCAGCTGATTCTCCTTACCCTCATTTCCCTTCTGTCCCTCCCGGCCGGCACCGCGACAGGGCAGGCCCTTCCGTTTACACCGGGTGAGACCATCCGCTTCCAGATCAAGGTCTTCGGTCTGCACGTCGGGTATCAGGACATGACCTTTACCGGGCCGGTTACCCTCAACGGCCGGCGCCTGCTCCACGCCGTGGCGGATACAAAATCACTCGACTCGATCAAGGCCACGTTCAACTACAGCCTGCACGACGTCATCCACGTCTGGATGGATCCCGATACACTCCTCCCCGTGCGGGTGTACAAGGATATCCAGGAAGGTTCGTGGACCGACAAGGTCACCATCGACATCGACCAAAACTCGAAAACCGCCCTCTACCGTGACAAGCGCAATCCCAACGGGGTCCGGATTCCCCTGCAGCGTGCCACACTTGACATCCTGTCCCTTGTCTATTTCGTCCGTGCCAGACAGGCCCAGCCGGGCACCCTCCTCTCGGCCGACTACTTGGTCGACAACAG
>JAKPMW010000408.1 GCA_029548715.1 Spirochaetota bacterium
GGATATTCCGCCTGAAAATGGCGGGCGAGCCTGTTCAACAATCACGAGAGAGTATACACCATCGGCGGAAAAAAAGCTCATGGCCCGCAGCTTCAGAATGAACCAAGGCGGAATTCGCGCAGACGGAAGGCGTAGATGATGGCATCCACAGCCTCGGCGGCCGCGGCAGGATCAGCAGCAGCACGATACCCCGTCTCGGCCAGCTCGTGAAACAGATCCGAAAGGAGATTGCAGAGAAACCCGGCCTCCTTGAGGTATTCCTTGCAAAGCCGCTCACGCTCGCGCTCCCCCGCGGTGATCCGTTCGAGTGCCAGGGCCAGATCGTCCAGGGCCCGCGGGAGCCCCCCGCTGCGGGCGGGTTCAAGCCAGACCAGGACTCGTTCAGAAAGAGCCGCAGCCAGCCGGGCCGCCCGGGTTCCCGGAGGAAGCGAGCGCACTCCGGGAATGGCACTGCCCCAGCGGGATTCGAAATCGGCCAGAGCACCAGCCAGGCGTTTCGTCTCATCATCGGCCCGGGAAGAAAATTCCAGCGGCTTCCAGGCACTGATGCGCCGGGCAAATTCCTCAAGCATGCGGTCCGCATTGGACGGCCCGGCCGGAGGCGGAGGCGGCGCGAATTTTTCTTCGGCCTTCTTTTCGAGGTCCTTGAGGATCCGAACCTCGGTCGCCAGAAAATGTTCAACAGGCAGCCTGTCACGCAGAGCCTGCATATAGCGCTCGTCCACCCGGGCATAGTTGAACATGGCCGGACTGTACTTCCCGGCCAGCTTTTCGTACTGCTGGCGGAGCTTGTCCCGCGCAGCCCTGATTTCCCTGTCTGACAGTCCCATCCAGCCAGTCTACCTCCAAAGTCTTTCCGGGGCAAGCACGCAATCGGCAACGGGTGTGACTATATTTACGGAATGAACACAAGACTCTCGATCAGCACCACTTCCCGCGACCAGATGCTCGATATCACAGCCGAGATCGGACGCCTGGTGACCCAGTCCGGTATCGAGCGGGGATTTTGCTACATCTTCAACCCGCACACAACCGCTGCCATGACCATCAACGAAAACGCTGACCCGGATGTGATGCGCGATATTCTTGCCGGGCTTGACCGGACCATCCCCTGGAAGGGGGACTACAGGCACGGTGAAGGAAATTCGGCCGCCCACATCAAGGCCAGCCTCTTCGGGCCGGCACTGCAGATCATGGTCGAGCGCGGCCGGCTGGTTCTCGGGACCTGGCAGGGAATCTACTTTTGTGAATTCGACGGCCCCCGCCAGCGGCAGCTTGATGTCCGGGTCTACCCGGTAGCCTGACTGCCGGGCCCAGTGCCCCCTCGAAAAATCCTGTTTCACGGAGCATCCGTCTGGTGTATACTCGCTGAAACGGAAAGAGCCGTCTTCCCTGGAGGACCATGTGCCCGACAAAACCGGACAGACAAACGACATGCCCGCAAACCCGGGTTCCGGTGATGAAGCCTTCGGGCCGGTCATGGACGACACACCCGAGGACCGCAGGGAAGCCCCCATCTCGGTGGTCAAGCTCGCCTTCGGGCACCCTGAGATTTCGGTCTACGGACTGCTCGCCATATTTTTTCACCGCACCAGGTATCAGGTCCTGCGCGTGGACACCGTCGTCAACTTCGAGGCCCGCCTCTTTGAGATCAACCCGGGAATCCCCTGGCAGGACTTTGAACGGACGATCATTGACCAGTTGACCCGGCAGCATCTCAATTTCAGGCTGACCAACGAGCTGCGGGCCAAGCTGGATGAGCACATCAACTACCGCAAGTTTGAGGAATTTTCGGCCCTGCTCCGGACGCACGACCACGAGAGGCTGACGATCTTCCTCCGGGCGTTTCTCGAAAAACTCTACGGGGTCCCCGGCTTCCGGACGGTCCTC
>JAKPMW010000411.1 GCA_029548715.1 Spirochaetota bacterium
CCCTGGCGATAGTGCGACCTGACTGGCTGATTCCCCCGGCCGTTTCGCGCAGGCGGGTTGCGGTCCGTAGGAGTTCTTCACCGATGGCGTCCACCGGGCGGGCGATGCCCGCCGCGACCCGGGTGATGACAAGCGCCGCGAGGATCAGCACTCCGCCCAAGGAGAGAAAGAAGGCCAGGGCCAGCTCACGCAAGGGAGCAAAAAAATCGTCCTCATACCCACCATAGGCAACTATCCAGCCTGACCCGGGCAACGTTTCGAAGCAGACAAGCTTGCTCCGGGACGAAATCTCGCCCTGCATCTTCCATTGATACCGAATCATGCCCTGTTTCTGCCCGATCATCTGGCGGATGAAGGCAAACCCGTTTTCGTCCCTGGCATCGATCAGGTTTTGCCCCTCGAGTTCGGGATGGATCAAAAGCCGGCCATCCTGCTGCAGGACAAAGGCGTAGGCGGTCTTCCCCTTGGACAGGGCGCCAATCCCGCTTTTGAGTGCATCCAGCTCGACCAGATCAAGGAATTCTTCGCTGTAACTCGAGGCCGAGATCAGCCAGTTCCAGGGCTCATACGTTGCAAGGTAGACATACTTGTCACGCTCGCGTTCTTCCCCCGGATTCTTCCACTTATATGAAAAAAAGCCGTTCTTGATGCGGTACATCTCGCGCACAAAGTCGTGTCTGGCCAGATCCCGTCCCTCTATCTTTGGGTGGACAACGAGAGGCATCACTCCAGGGCCTTGTGAGATATCAAAGACAAACATGTATCCGGTCCGGCCGATCTTTTGGGCGAGCATGGCCTCACGAATGCGCCGGACAGCCTCCTCACGGGAAATCCTTCCAGCCTGGACCTGTGTGTGATAGTATGCCACTATGTCACGGTTGCGCTCGGTGATGCCCCGGAGGTAGCCCTTGCTTGAGGCAGTGATGGCCGAACGACAGACCGTGACGGCACTCTGGACATGGGCCCGGAGTTCGGTCTCAATACTGGCCGAAAGCGTACTGTCGGCCAGTACCCAGGTGATGCCCCCGACGGCAATACCACCGGCAACGATCAGTACCCCGAATGAAACCAGCATCTTGCGCTGCAGGCGACTTGTGTGCATTCGTTCCCCCGGACGGAAAAGTTCTTCCGTATCGCTCTCGCCGAGTATACATCCGCCTGCGCGCTCCCGCAAGTACTACCAGACCGACAGGAATTAAACCGGACACGTGCAATATTTATTGTTTTTTTCTGTTAACGTGATAGGATCAACGCGTGTCCGTCATCCCGACGTGACACAGACACCTATCCCAAGGGGGACACAGCCATGCATTTTAGAGGTTTGTTTTACGCCTTTGTTGCCACACTCATCGCTTCGGGGATTCTCGCACTCGTCGATCTGATCCGGCAAAAAAATCCGGACGCAGCCAAGGGGATCGAGATGCTCGCTCCGGCCTCGGGCTGGATCGGCCTTGGGTTGCTGGTTTCCATCGTCGTTACGCTGATTGACGTTTTGAGAGCAATTTTTTCTCCACATGCTTCGATCGATCTTACTGTTATCGTCATCCTCGTTGCCCTTGCGAGTGGTATCATTCTTGGTCTGCTCCAGATCACCGGACTCCTCAAGCAGTTCGGTGTCATGGATGATGCCAAGGCCGCCGAGCTGGACAAAAAGCTCCTCCCGATCAAGGTTCCGGTCGGGATCGTGGCAGTCTTGACTGGTATTTACCTTTTTCTTTTCAGTATCATCAAATGGAACTTTTAATCAGTACAAACCTGGCTTTCACAAACCGCCCGCATCCGGGCGGTTTTTTTATGGACGCATCGATCCGATGGGGATACACTGCCTGAAGATCGTATTGGAGGAATGCCATGAGCGACACGAAGAGCATGCAATGCAAAAACTGCGGGGCCGGAATCGAGTTTTCGCCCAGGGACGAACTCCTTTCCTGCTCATTCTGCGGTTCGAAATTCATCGTCGAGGTTCCGCTCTCGCCCGAAGAACACAAGCAGCGCAGCGAGGGCGGGATCGTCCTCTTCAAGACCG
>JAKPMW010000414.1 GCA_029548715.1 Spirochaetota bacterium
TGGCGTCTGCCGTCCTTGTCTGGCCGGCCTTTGGGAGGACGATTGTTCCACATCCCCCGACCCGTCCCGGACTGACAGCGGCTTGCGCAGGACAATAAAAAACTCCCGTTGAAACAGTCGCTTGCCAAACACCAGGCCCAAAAAACCTTCGGCGGCCGCAAGAAGCCAGTCCGCCAGCCTGCCAGGGATTTGATAAAAAATGTCGGGGATGCGCGAGAAGCCCCGGATATCCGCAACTTCAAGGCCAAGACGCCCGGCCAGACGGACGATCTCCCCACGGGTCGTGCGGTAATGGGGAATGGCGTAGCGCCCGAAGATATTGAGCGAGCGCCTGTTGGGCATCGTAAACACAAAAACGCCACCCGGCACAAGACGACCGGCCACCTTTTCAACAATTTCTTCCCAGTTTTTGTTATACTTGACAACCCGGATGGAGGTCACGCAGTCCCACTCGGCCCCCGCAAAAGGAATCTCCTCCTGTGAAACATCGCAGAGGGAAAACCTGGCTGCATGCCGCCAGGGCCGCAGCCGGCAGGCATCAAGCATGGCGGGCGCGATGTCGAGCGCGTCAATGCTTGCCCCCGCAGCCAGGGCCGCATCGATCACCTCAAGAATCCGGCCCGTCCCGCAGCCGATGTCGAGGCAGTGCGCCTTTCCTGCGGGAAGGTGGGCCCGGATGTAGTCCGTTTCATTCCGGGAGATCCGCTTGCGCGAAGCCGTCGTCCAGGCCCGGCGATATCCCCGCCCCAGTTCGTCCCAGTGCTGCCTGTTTTCGTCGCCACTCATCGCCCCACCGCTCCCCTCATTATTTCATGGCCCGCTTTTGCTTGCCAAGGTGGACGAGAATCCCCATCCAGTACATCCCCGTATAGAGGAGCATCCAGCCTGCAAAAACCGGAAAGAAAAAAACCGCTGCCGAGTAGACAACACTCACCTTGAAGGCGTCCGCCACCAGGCAGACGACCGGCAGCCTGAATTCCTTTTTCGTATAGTCACGGTCCTCCCGCTCGGGAAACCAGCGCACCGAAAGGAAGATCCCCTTTCCGGCAAGAAAGGCCAGCACCACGAGGGCAAAGAGCGGGAGAAGGCCCGCCATCTCGAGCGTGAAACATGATTCCCGACCCGGCGTCCAGTGTGCCAGCAGCTCGCGTCCCCAGTGCAGGATCATGCCGACGTTTAAGAGCCAGTCCTTGGCCTCACCGCACTTCCAGTCCAGCCAGCCGCCAAAGCGGCTCATCCGCCCCGTAGTCCGGGCCCAGATTCCGTCCATCTCGTCGGCCATATAGGCCAGGGCCGCCAGAATGATAAAGAGGATCTTTCCGGCGAGGGCCTCCCCGCCCCCCCAGAGAAAGAGACCGAGTGCCGCCAGTCCGCCCGCAAGCGGGCCGAGATACGAAACGGCATTGGGTGACAGGCCAAGGGGCTGGGCCAGCCAGAGCAGAAACGATCCGATCCGGCAATAGATCCAGGAGGGCCAGTCGTAGGGCATGGCATTGGCAGAAATCTCGCGCAGTCTGTACCGCATGAAAATCCTCACGCTTGACGTTGGCGGGCACAAGGGAGCTCCCCTGAACCCACAAAAAGGACCGCCCCCGGACAGAAGCGGCCGCCTGCTTGAATATACTATCCCCGAACGATGCCGGTCAGCCCTTGCCCCTCGATGAGAACATGGACTTGAGGGTCTCGAGGATATCGGCCGGGAGTACAACGATCTTGCCATTGGTTGACTCGCTCATCTTGGTCAGGCCCTTGACGTATTCCTGCCCCAAGAGGTAGACCAGGGGGTCGCCCCCGGTTGACTTGAGGGATTCGGCCACAAACTGGATGGCGTTGGCCTCGGCCTTGGCCAGGCGCTCGCGGGCATCCGCCTCGCGCTGGGCAGCCTCAAGCTTGGCCTCGGCTTCAAGAATCCGGGCCCGCTTTTCGCGCTCGGCCTTCATCTGCAGGGTCATCGCCAGGGTGATGTCCTCGGGTGGCTGGATGTCCTTGATCTCGACACGGGTGATCTTGGTACCCCAGGCATCGGTCGCCTCGTCAAGCACGATCAGGAGTTCGGCGTTGATCTTTTCGCGCGAGGAGAGCGACTCGTCCAGCGTCATCCGGCCCATAATCGAGCGCAACGTGGTCTGGGCGATGTTCTGGATGGCCCAGCGCAGGTTTGTGATACCGTAATATGACTTGTACGGATCCATGATCTTGAAATAGACAATCCCGTCCACCTGGAGGGATGCGTTGTCCTTGGTGATGATCCCCTGCTTGGGCAAGTCAAGCACCCCTTCGCGGATGTCCACCTTCTGCGCCACACGCGAAAAAAGCGGATTGATCAGGTTGAGTCCCGGGTTGAGGGTCACGAGGTAGCGCCCAAAGCGCTCGACGATCCAGTTTTCGGCCTGGGGCACGATCCTGACCCCCTTCAAGACCAGGACCAGGGCGATAAAGGCCACTGCTGCTACAATTCCTGCTTCCATACATACCTCCTTGTTTTTCCTTTTCTGGCAGCGGGATCAACCGGCCAGGAAGTTTGACAGGGAACAGAGTCCGGCCGGGTCAATCCGCAGGTGGCCCGACATGCTGTCATCCAGCCTGCGACCGTACCACATGCAGACGCACGCCCTCGGCTTCGATGACAGTCACCGGAGTACCGGGCGCAATATCCTGGTCAGACATGGCCTGCCAGCGCCGGATTCCGTACAACGGAACGGAAAGCTCGACCTCACCGGGGACCCCCGGCCGGATCTCGCGGACAACGGTACCGGTCTGCCCGCTGACAGTGGGGTCCCGGGTCTCGTCAACCGTCTTGCGCCCAAAGCGCGGGCGAAGGATGGCATGCCAGAGACCGAGGAAAACCAGCGATGAAAGAAAGAAGGCGGCCAATTGCCAGGCCTGATCGACTACCATCCCGAGGGCGGTCAGGAGAGCCACCAGCATGGCCCCGGCGCCGAACCAGAAAATCACAAACCCGGGAACAAGCGCTTCAAGACCCATCAGACCGAGCCCGATGGCGATCCAGGTCACAGGACCGATCACGGTTGTCCTCCTTGCAGCGTATCGATACGCCACCAGACAGCAGTATGCCTGAACCACCGACGGCTGTCAACCCGAATGCACCGTGCGCAGGTGTGCCGGCATCAACCGATCGCCGCGCTATTGCACGTGTACCGATGATGGGCCGCATTTGACGTAAAAAAATCCTGTTGCATGGCCCGCGCCGGTTGCGAATCTTTTTTTGAAGAAAAACACAGCGGGGTGTATTCTCAGTACGGTGCGTGTTTCTGGAGGTTGAAACTGACACCCAAATCAGGTTTGCGCACCATAAAGGAGAAAGTCATGAACGCCATAACCCGCCTTGCCCTTGTCTGTCTTGCCCTGCTCGTGATGCTCCCCATGGGCCTCCCGGCCCAGAGCGGTCCCGGCTGGGAACTGATCCGTCACCCCAACAACATCGACAAGATCCGCGAACAGGTAACAGAGTTTGCCAACCAGGGCAAAACTCCCATGGGGATGTCTATCGTGGGGGACAAGGTCTATATCTTGTACGTCACCGGAAACAAGTTCAAGCTCGACCGCTGGGAAATCAACTGGTACGACAGCGTTGACGAACTGCGCACCGGAGTCACCGCAAAGATGAATGCCGGCTTCATGCCCGTGGGGCTGCACAACAACGGAAGCCAGTTTTTCATCCTCTACATCAAGACCGCTTTCAAGGCTACACACTGGCGCATTGTCCCCAGCGAACGAACGCTCGAAAGCCTCCAGCAGGCAATATCGGATCTGACCGCTGACTACTACGTCCCGATGGATCTGGCAGCCCACGGTGACAATTTCTACACCCTTCTTGTGCGCATACCGACGACCACCATCAAGCAATGGCATATCCAGACCTACGAAGCCGACAACAGCGCGATCACCCCGGGCATCAACGGGATGGTCAGCCAGGGCTGGTCACCCTGGGGGATGGATTTTGACGGTGACAAGGTCCGGGTCCTCTTCGTCAAATAAATACCACCCTGGAGAGACGCGATTAATCGCGTCTCTCCAGGGACTTCGCCCCCTTCGACGACTTCGCCCCCTTCGACGACTTCGCCCCCTTCGACGACTAAGCCAGGATAGCACCCACAATTATCCCGGAATACACGCGCTTGACATCTCCCGCACAGGCTGGCATGATTATAGGGCGCGGCCCTGCTGCGCAGACGCCCCTGACAGGTAATGCCATGGTCAAACATATCGTGTTGTGGAAGCTCAAGGATCAGGCCGGAGGCCGGTCGAAGGCCGAAAACGCCCTGCAGATCAAATCCCTGCTCGAAGATCTCCAGGGGAAGATCCCCGGTCTGATCAGGCTCGAGGTCGGTCTCGATATTGGCGCGGATGGTGCGGCCGTGGATATCGCCCTGTACAGCGAGTTTGCCGACCGGGCTGCACTGGACACCTATCAGACCCACCCCCTGCATGAAGCCGTCAAGCCGGTAGTCATGGCCGCCCGTGAATCGCGCACGGTCGTTGACTACGAGGTACCCTGACCCACCACACAGTCAAGCGCGACCTTGGGTGGTATCCGGCCCGGCCACGACCGCGTGTGCATCCGCAGGACCCGCCCGTGAAGGCGCAGACCAGCCTTGGACGCCGTCCCCCTTGACAATCAGAAGTGAAAGCGTCATATTCGGCAGTATGAAAATTCCCTGCCGCTTCCGCTATCCGCTGCAGAGCCTCCTCATTTCCCTCTCCATGTCTTCTGTCCTCTCGCTCGTGTTCACCCTGGTCCACGGCAATCCCGGGCGGGAGTTTGCCTCGTCCTGGCTTGAGTCATTCGCTATCGGAGTGGCTGTCGGTTTTCCCGTTTCGCGCCTCGTTGTCCCCCGCATCATCCGCCTCTGCGAGCGGATAACCCGCCCGGGTGGAGACAGGCCCGAATAGGATCCGGCAGTGCTATATTTGGGGCACGGGCCAGACCGTCCGCCCGTTATGGAAGGAAAGCATGCGTCCCCTGATCCGCCCCCTGCTTCTCGCAGGCCTGACCCTGGTCAGTGCCAAAACCCTCGGCGCCACAACCACCTATCGCCTGACTCTTGCCAATGCGCCCTGGTCGGCAGGCTGGCAGCAGCACAGTCTTGAACTTGTCAGCCATCAGGCCCTCCAGTGCGAGGCGATCTTCAGACTCGATCTGGGGATCGGACCCCAGGCCCGGATGCCCTTTGAGTGGGAGCGTGTGCACCTGATCCGGCTGCGCGGAGGGATGGATGCCGAGAGCGGACACTTCCAGTTGCAGGGACGGCTCCAGACCGGCCAGCACACGCACACCATTGTGATTGATGCCTATCTGATGACATCCCGCAGTGGTGGCAGGATCATTGTCGGGCGCTACCGAATGGGAAACCGCCCCTGGCATGGTCTCTACGGAACGGCGGAGTAACCCTCCCGTGTCCCGTTTCGATCCGGCCACCCGCTGCATCCACTGTCACGCCCCCCTGCCGCTCTGCTACTGTGCCCTTTTGCCGCACATCGACTCTGCCACTCCGGTCACCCTGATCGTGCACCGCAACGAGCTCTTGCGCTCGACAGCAACAGCCTCGACCACCCGTCTCTGTCTTGCCGGCAGCCGGATCCTGCCCTACGGTCAGCGGGACGTTGCCCTTGATCCGGCGGATCTTTTCGCCCCGCCGGGCCGGGCGCTCTACCTCTTTCCTGAGCCTGATGCCGAAATTCTCGATACCGCCTGGGTGGCCGCCAACCCCGGACCATGGCACCTGATCGTTCCGGACGGATCATGGGGGCAGGCCGTGCGAATCCGCCGACGGATTTCGGCCCTGAGCAGAGTCCAGGCCGTCTGCCTCGCCACACCCGGCCCCTCACGCTACGAGCTGCGCACAGCCCGGGCGCCGGGCAGACTCTGCACCCTTGAGGCCGTCGCACACGCCCTGGGCGTCCTCGAAGGGCCGGCGGTCCGGGACGGCCTGCTGGCCGCTCTCGCTCTCCAGGTCGAGCGGATGAAGGGCTCACGCCCCCGCTTTCGCCAGAATGACCCGGAACACGAGTCGAGTCTGCCTCACTCGTAGAGCCGGAGTCCTGACTCGCGCTCAATCATGCTGCGCACGGCATCCCGGATGACGGACTCCCTGCCAAAAAGCAGTACCCCGCTTTTGGCCCGGGTGATCCCGGTGTAGACAATCTGCCGTACCAAAAGCCGCGAAGCGCTGTCGGAAGGAAAGACGAGGAGAATCCGTCCGTATTCGGACCCCTGGCTCTTGTGCACCGTGATGGCAAAGGCTGGTTCCCAGGCGCCAAGGTCCAGCACGGGCCAGCAACGCATCCCTCCACCCTCCGCCTCCCTGAACCAGGCCAGCCGCCCCAGGACCACACCCACATCCCCGTTGAACAGCCGGCGCTCGTGGTCGTTGGCGCTGATCATGATGGGCAGGCCGTGGAAGGCGCCACCCTCGCCATTGGGCTGCAGACGGTGTGCCGCGACCCCGAGGTCGTCCAGTCTCTCCCTGAGCCAGACCTGGGCCAGCTTGTTGAGCGATTCAACACCATAGCGGCCCCGACGGACGAGGGCCAGCAGGCGGGCTGAATCCAGCCGGCTGAGCATTCCGTCCGCACACAGGGCGTCCTCGGCCCCGCCCGTCCCCTGCGAGGAGGCAGCCAGTCCGGCATAGCCCTCCCCTTCTGCGGCACCAAGCACGAGGTCCAGCCAGCCCCGGATAAAACCCTGCCAGGCCTTGCCCGAGAGACTCTCCGCTGGAGCAATCCGCGCCAGGGGAAGCCGTGCCACCCTCTCAAGCGCCACCATCTCCAGCGCGGGAATGCTGGCGATAAAGCCATCCGCATCCCCGGCATTGCAGGCCAGCGCCGCCGCGGTGATCTCGCCCACCGAGCGCCTGTTTTCGTCGAGGATCACAGCCGCCATGCCCGAATCACTCCCGCCCGAGCCCTGGACCGCGGGAAGGATGTCCGCCAGGATGGCCCCGGCATTGACCGAGGGTAACTGGTCGCGGTCCCCGAGCAGGATCAGCCGGGTTTCAACCCGGACCGCTTCAATCAGGGAGACCATCAGTTCGATATCCACCATCGAGACTTCGTCGATGACGACCACATCCGCATCCAGTGGATAAGCCGCACAGCGGGCAAAGCGCTGCTGCCCGTGTTTGTACTCCAGCAGCCGGTGGATCGTCTTGCCCTCAAGCCGGTTGAAAAAATCCGCCTCAGCGGGAGAGAGGTCCTCCATCCGCGCCGTCTGGGCCGCTAAGGAGTCCTTCATGCGCTGCGCAGCCCGGCCGGTGGGCGCAGCCAGGGCCACCCGACCGGCGGTACACAATCCGGCCGACAGGAGGGCCCGCAGCACAGCCGCCACGGTTGTCGTTTTTCCGGTCCCCGGCCCCCCCGAAATCACGAGAGTGCGGGCGGCAAGCGCCAACCCCACAGCCTCGCCCTGCCTCGGATTGAGGGTCATCCCGGCAAAGGCGCTCCCCCGGGCCAGAGCCGCTTTTTTTCGTGCGGCCGTGGTCTTGACGGGGTCCAGTTTTCGCCGCAGGCCAAAGGCCTGCTCCAGCCGGCGCTCCGCCGCATACAGGCGCAGCCACCAGGCCCGCACCGGCAGGCCATCCTCAATCCGCACAACCAGCGGAGTTGTGGGCTGTCCGTTCTCCTCCCCAAGCGTGGTCACCAGATGCCCCGCACCCGCCGGATCCTTGAGCCAGGCCTGAATCCGGGCTGCGGCCTGACCCGCATCTCCAGCCGCGCAGCACGCACGTAAAAACCGTGCGGCCAGCCGGGTCATCTCAAGCCCCAGACAGAGACTCCCCTCCTGCCCGGCCTGCAAGAGGGCCAGGATCACAAGCAGGGCTGCAGCGGGATCAGCCGGCCTGCCCAGCACGATCAGATCCCGCGCCAGTTGGGCATCGCCGGCTTCAAACGAATCCCCGAAGGCACGCAGCACCCTCTGAACCAGATCATCAGCAGGGTCCAGCCAGGGCTCAAACAGCGCGACAACCCATTCGTATCTCGTATCCGTCATGTCCAGGCCTCCCCGTCCATCCCGTAGGCCCGGGCGGTCGCAGCCAGTTCGTCAGCGGACATACACAGGACGCCGCCCCCCTCTGCTGCCCGCACACCCGCATCCGACCGTACCTCGGCATACTCCCCGCGCGAGAAGGCCCGCACAAAGAGATAGAGGGCCCCGCCGAACTCGGCAGCGGATCGCCCCCGGGACACGAGCCAGCGCCGGACAGCGGCCCCGTAGATCGCGGCCTGAAGCGGATAGTTGTGCTTGTCCATCTCGGCTGCCAACGCCACCTGTGAATAGTCCTCGAGCCAGTTTGTTTTCCAGTCCAGCACGTAGTACTTCCCTTCAAAGCGAAAGAGCAGGTCGATACTCCCGGTCATGAGCGGGGCAAAGCGACGCCGCTGCGAAAACGGCGTCGCCTCGTCAAAGCGCACCTCCCGCAGGGTCTCCGTCGCCGCAAGGCTGCCCAGCACCAGCAGGCTCCCCCCGCACCTGATGGGGCTGGTGAGGACGCTTTCGACAAGATCAACCAGCCAGCGGGTCAACTCCTCCCGTGCCTGATCCATTCCTTCTTCTTTTTTTATGTCAGCCCAGCCGGGATATTTGCGTTCCATCCAGCCACGGCTGGCCCTGATACGCGAGTGGCGCAAGATCCGGGAGACAAGCCTGTCACGACAGGCGGGATCACGGCCGGCCGCCTGAAAATCCGCCTCCTCGAAGAGTCCGTGCACCAGGGTCCCACTTTCCACCCCTCGGGGAAGACAGATCAGGCCCTCGAGTTCGGGGGGATCCGCCTCGAGCTCCGGCAGTTCTTCGGTTTGTGCGTCATCCATTTTCAATCCGGCTGCCTCGCCCTCGGAGGCGGCATGCTCCCCGGCGGACAGGCCCTCCTCACCAGGGTCCTCCGGATCGTCCGCTCGCCGGCACCGGGCGGCCATCCCCGAAAAGGAATCAACTATCACTTCATCGAATGACGCCTTGCCGGGCAACCTGTGTTCAAAACGCGCCAGGGCTGCCATGGCCCGATCCGGGGCTGTTCCCCCGTCCTCGTTCGTGTTTTTTTGCTGAACAGCCAGAGGCCCCTGACTGGCGAAACAGATCCCCGGGACGTTGTGCTCCCGGCAGGACTCCAGCGCGACACGCAGGGGAAAGCCCCTGAGGGGGGCGCTCCCGAGTGCAGGCGGGGCGGGTTCGGCCTGCTTTTTTGTTGTATCCCCTGTCACCAGAGGAATGTAGAGCCTGAGCATGGCCCGGGTCAGGGCAACGTAGAAGAGGCGCTGCGTCTCGGCCTGCCAGTACCCGTGCGCCATTGCCTTTATCGCACCCGACCTGTCGGTATCGATCACCTTTTTTCCGGCATCATTGTAGTATTCAACATATTTGCTCTTGTCATTGAAATCCGAAAATCCTCCGGCAATAAACACGACCGGGAACTGCAGCCCCTTGGCGACATGCATCGTCATGATCCGGACCTTGCCCCCGTCACTCTCGAGGGGCTGGATGTCCTCGTCCTCTTCGAGACCCTGCGCCCTTTCATAGCGTGTGCGGATCATGGCCGCCATGTCCTCAAGTCCCTGCTCGCCGGCCCCGGGCGCGAGCAACAACCCGGAGAGGATCTGGCGCAGATTGGCGCTGCGACGCTCCTCGTCCCGCTGGTCGATCGAGCGGATATGCCGCGCCGTCCGTTCGTCACGCCTGAGTCCCTGATAAACCCCGCTCTCCCGCTCGAGGGCCATACAGAGTCCCGGCCAGTCCCGGGCCAGGGCCAGTTCGCGCCAGCGGTCAAGCAGGCGCCGCTGGGGACTCTCGGCCGGAAGGGCGGACTCCAGCGCATCGGGCGGACAGCGGAAAAACGGGGTCGCAAGGGCCAGCCGGATAGCCCGCCCGCTCCCCAGGGCCAGGGCGTCAAAGAGGGCCAGCACGGCGAGGGCCTCGGGAGAACTCCAGAGACCGCCCGCCTTGAAAAAGGTGCAGGGAATCCGCCGGGCACGCAGGACCCGCATCACGGGAGCAGCTTCACGCCTGGTCCTGACCAGGATGGCGATGTCCCCGGCACCCAGGGGACGGGCAGCCCCACCCGACAGCCGCACCGGGGGCAGGGACCCGGCCAGGATGGCACTGATCTCGTCAGCGATCCGCCGGGCAACCGAAAAACGGTGTGCATCCTGATTTTTTCCCGAACTCTCAAAAACGACAATCGGATCGATCCCCCCGTCTTCGGCCCAGTCATTGCGAACTTCAGCGGGAATAGCGCTTTTTTGAAAGACGGGGACCGTCCCGCCCCCCGGATGGGCACAAAACCAGGCCGGGTCTCCTGAAAACAGGGAGCTGGTCGCCTGAATCATGGACGCGTTCGAACGATAATTCTTGGCGAGGGTATAGACGCGAGCCTGTTTGTGTTGTTCGAGATAGTGTGTGGCTGCAAAATAGGTCGCCACGTCTCCGCCCCTGAAGCCGTAGATGGCCTGCTTGGGATCTCCGATCAGGCAGAGGGTGTGACCGCCCGCACTCTCGGCAAACACCGTCCTGAAAATCGCCCACTGGGCACCATCCGTATCCTGGAACTCGTCGATCATGGCCACGCGGTAGCGCTCCCGCAGGCGGTCTGTCAGTCTCCCGCCCTGCCTTTCGACCGCTTCGCGGACAAGCCGGATCATGTCGTTGTAGCTGTACTGGTCGCGGGCCGCCTTTTCGGCCCGACCCAGAGCCCGCACCCGGGCGGCAACGGCAAATACAAAAACGCGCCGCACGTGCTCAACCTTGGCGCGCAGCGCCTCAAGCCGGTCAATCACCTCTCCCAGACAGGGGATGATACCCCGCCAGGAATTCGTGGCATCGAGTCTACCGATCCAGTCTTTCTTGATGATCTGCTCCCCGGGATCAAGATCACGAAACGATGCAGAGGCCGTTTTCCCGATATTGTCACGGGCAATCCGGCACAGGACCGCCGCATCCTCAGCCAGCGGGATCACGCCCCCCCGGGATACCTCGTACCTGCCAAGAATCCCGGACAGCCCCTCATACAATCGCCTCACTGCCCCATACAAATTCATGTTGTAGGGCGAGGTCTCCTTGTTTCCAGCGAATGCAGAAAAAGACAGCATGGCCTCCCTGTACGGTGCAAGCAGATCAAGTGCCTTGCAGAGATCGTCGCAAATTTGCTGAACCAGATTCCGGAGCACCTCCCAGTCCGGGACCATCCCGTCCCCTGGCGGTACAACATCCTCCGCCCCCGCTATCTTGAGTATGACATCCTCGTAGCTTTGGGGCTTGTCAGCATACCCGGCCAGCCGGACCAGGGCCTCGTCTGCCGGATCGGCATTCCACTCGCGATAGAGCCTGTGCAGCATGGACCGGTGGATCGTCGCATCCTCGACCAGTTCCTGCGAGACGGGCAGGCCGCACTCCAGGGCGTACTCCCCGAGCACCGAACGGCAGAACCCGTGGATCGTGGTAATCATGGCTTCATCAAACGAGGCCAGCCGGGACTCGATGTGCGCCCGCAAGGCCGGCTCCTCTTTGGCCAGCTCGTCCAGTCTGGTGCGGATCCGGTCCCGCATCTCCCCGGCCGCCTTTTCGGTAAAGGTCACGATCAGGATCTGGCGCAGATCGAGACTGTTTTGGACATCCCCATCCCCGCAGACGAGCCGGGCCACGAGGCGTTCGATCGTCCAGGTCTTGCCGGTCCCGGCCGAGGCCTCGATCACGGCATGCCGCGCAAGATCCACATCCCGGGGATCCTCAAGCAGGCGTGGTTCAGATATCGCCTTCATCAGCAACCTCACTTTTCTGGATCTCCCAGTCCGGACTGAACATCCTGATCCAGGGCGCCAGCATCGTCTGGCACCAGGCCCTGATGGCTGACGTATCGGGTACGGCCGGCTGCACAAGGATCTGTGCCGGATTGAGGAGCGGCCGGGAAAAGGTGCTCTCTTCATCCCCCTGAAGGGCCAGCAAGAGCCCTTCTTCGTCCGGAATATTTCCTTTGTCGGAAAGGAGTTTTTCAGCCGGGAGGAGCCTGTCCGCCCCGTCTGCAGGCAGAGCGGGATCCAGCAGGGCCATGACCCGTCCAAGACAGGCCTCCTGCTCTACCCCGGGAAAAAGCGGACAGTCCTTGTTCATCCCCGGCGAGACAAGCACCACGTCGGCAGCGGCATCCAGTCCAAGCTGTGCCCGGACAGAGGGGAGCGCGACCACCAGTTGGGGAATGAGTCCGGCCACTTCCCTAACTTCGACCTTCTTGCTGACAAAGAGGCAGATGCGCTTCCCCTCTTCTTCAAGCCAGACCAGGGGGAGCGAGCCCTCAAGCGTGGCATTTCCCACGGGCACTGCCGGAAGCAGGCGCCCGAGGACCGGCTCCTGCCGCACAACCGGGGCTGCCCCAAAGACAAAGGGGGACCAGACCTGATTTTCGGCATGGACCGCCGCACGCACGCGCTCGCGGATCCCGCGCAGGCCATCCGCCTGTTGCCGGAGGGCATCCTCGTGCGCCTTCCAGAAAATCTCTCCGAAAAATCCGGCCGGGACCCGGTCACAGCGCTGATAGCGGGTACGAAAGACCTCATGCCCGCGAGATTCAAGGTAGCCCTCGAAGGAGTCCTCACCCGCACCGAGGATCCAGGCGATGCAGAGATCGTCCTTGAACGACCACAGGCCTGGGTCGTTTCCCTCATCATTTTTCAAAAACGGTTCATCGGCTTCAAGAGCCAGGGCCTCGCCCGCCGTATGTTCGAGTTGATGGCGCGAGCGGAGAATTCCGGCAGACGGATCCTGGATCACCCGCCTGATGTCATGCCGGCAGCGGGTCAGCCTGCATGAC